>NZ_JAUBRJ010000001.1:0-175042 GCF_036701805.1 Microcoleus sp. N3A4 | reverse complement strand
TCCTAATTTTCAATAACAGGCAGGATGCCTGTTCCACAAGAGAATTGATGGTTTGTGGAACAGGCATCTTGCCTGTTCCTAATTTTCAATAACAGGCAAGATGCCTGTTCCACAAGAGAATTGATGGTTTGTGGAACAGGCATCTTGCCTGTTCCTAACCCAACTACAAACTGTTGCCTGTCAGCGCTGGGCGAGACTCTTTTTTGCGAAACTGTAAACTATTATTTTCGCAGTCGATCGCAATTGTATCGCCCTCCACAAACGCATTTTCCAGAATCTTGTTTGCCAGCGGGTTTTCCAACTCCCGCTGGATGGCGCGTTTCAAGGGACGAGCGCCGTAAACCGGGTCGTAACCGACATCTGTGATATGGTTTTTCGCCGCATCCGACAGTTCCAAAGTAATTTTTTGCTCTGCCAACAAACGCTCGATCCGCTTCACTTGAATGCTGACTATTTGCCGCAGTTCGATCTTGCTCAAAGTGTGGAACAAAATTGTCTCGTCAACCCTCTGAAGAAACTCCGGCCGGAAGTGCGATCGCAGCGCTGCCATCACCCGTTTTAACATTTGTTCGTACTCTTGGTCTGTCTCCCGTTCTTGAGTCAATAAATTTTCATTTTCACTCTTGTTTTCACTCTTGGTTACAGTATCAACATCAACTCGCTGGGCCGACACCTCAACAGTACCGTCGGCCGCCACTTTATAATCTGTCTTTTGACTTGACAAATCTTTCGTTTCCTGCTTGCGAGTAGCAGGTTTTTTGGCAGTTTTTTCCTTCTTAGTAAACACGTCTAAAATGTGGTCGCTGCCGATATTGCTGGTCATCACAATTACGGTATTTTTAAAGTCAACCACTCGACCTTGAGAATCGGTAATTCTGCCGTCATCCAACACTTGCAACAAAATGTTAAATATATCGGGGTGTGCCTTTTCCACTTCGTCAAACAGCACTACCGAATAAGGGCGTCTCCGCACTGCTTCCGAAAGTTGTCCCCCTTCGTCGTAACCGACATATCCGGGAGGAGCTCCTACTAACCGGGAGACGTTTTGCTTCTCCATGTATTCCGACATATCGATGCGGATCATCGCATCGTCGCTGTCAAACAAAAACTCCGCCAACGCCCGCGCTAACTCTGTTTTTCCGACGCCTGTGGGGCCCATAAACAAGAAAGAGCCGATCGGCCTTCCGGGGTCTTTCATGCCCGCCCTAGCGCGCCGAATTGCCGCCGCCACGGCTGTTACAGCTTCCTCTTGACCGATAACTTTTTGGTGCAAGTGTTTTTCCAATTGCAGCAATTTTTGGCGTTCTGATTCTAACAACCGGTTAACCGGAATGCCCGTCCATTTAGCGACAATTTCCGCAATATCGCCCTCAGTAACTTTTTCCCGCAGCAGGGAAGAACCTTGAGCTTGCTGTTTCAAAAGTTCCGCTTCTTTCGCTTCGCGATCGCGCACCGCCGTTTCCAACTTGCCGTACTTTAACTGTGCGGCTTTATTCAAATCGTAAGCCCTTTCTGCCTGTTCGATTTGGACTCGCAGTTGGTCTTCTTCTGCTTTCAATTTATTGATTGCATCCAACAACTGCTTTTCACCCAACCACTGAGAGGACAATTTTTCCTGCTTGACTTTTAAGATGTCAATCTCAGATGTGATGCGTTCGACGCGGAAGCTGAGTCCGGGGGCTAGAGTACCTTTTCCTTCGCCTTCGATCGACAATTTTTCCATTTCCAACTGCATCACCCGGCGGTCGATTCCTTCCAATTCCACAGGTTTAGAGGTAATCTCCATTTTCAAGTGGGCGGCAGCTTCATCTACGAGGTCGATCGCCTTGTCCGGCAAAAAGCGATCGGAAATATAGCGAAAAGACAAAGTTGCAGCAGCTACCAAAGCCGAATCAGTAATTTTTACCCCGTGGTGGCGTTCGTAACGGTCTTTCAATCCGCGCAAAATCGAAACAGTATCTTCAACGCTGGGCTCGCCGACAAATACTTGTTGAAATCGGCGTTCCAGTGCAGGATCTTTTTCAATATTCTTGCGGAATTCGTCGAGAGTTGTTGCGCCGATGCAGCGCAATTCGCCTCTCGCCAACATCGGTTTTAACAAATTTCCCGCATCCATTCCCGAACCGGAACTGCCGCCGCCGCCAGTGCCGACAACCGTGTGCAATTCGTCAATAAATAGGACAATTTGCCCGTCGGAATCGATGACTTCCCGCAATACAGACCGCAATCGTTCTTCAAATTCGCCCCGGAATTTTGCCCCAGCAATTAAACTGCCCATGTCGAGGCTGAATAGCTGGCGATTTTTCAAAGATTCGGGCACGTCGCCGTTGACAATTCGCTGGGCTAAACCTTCGGCGATCGCAGTTTTTCCGACTCCCGGATCGCCAATTAACACCGGATTGTTTTTTTGGCGGCGGGAAAGAACTTGTACCACGCGGCGGATTTCCTCGTCGCGGCCGATTACTGGGTCGAGTTTGCCGGCTTTGGCGGCTTCTGTCAAATCGCGGCCGTACTTGCTGAGGGCGTCGGAGTTGGCTTCGCCATCTTGATCTTGGGCTTTAGCGCTGCTGCGGCTGGCTTTCCCCGTTTCGGAATTTTTTTCTTGGGTTTTAGCAGTGGCGCGGGCTAATTTGATTGCTTCTTCGAGTTTTGGTCGATCGATCGTACCGGCTGGGGGTTTGCGATCGTAACCGGGGCGGCCCGGCGGGCCGTCGCCTTTTGTCAGCAACCTGCGGCCGACTCGTTCGTCTTCTACTAAGCCAATTAATAAATGTTCAACGGCGATAAAATTATCTTGCCAAGTCGCCCTGGTGGCCTCGGCAACATCTAACATCACTTCTAAGCCGCGGCCGAGGTATAGTTGGTCAGCGTTGGCAACTCTGGGCTGTCGTTTGGCAAAAGCATCTAACTGCTGGGCCAACCGGGGGGCATCGACTCCAGCTTTGCTGAGAATGCTGTTGGCCTGGCCTTGCTGTTCGAGAAGGGCGATCGCTAAATGTTCAACCTCTAGCTGCTGATTGGCAAAGCGGCGGGCTACATCCTGGGATTTGACAATGGCTTCCCAGGCTTGATCTGTAAATTTGCTAGGGTCTGTTGGCTGCACGTTGGTTCCTCGCAATCAAGGGGATTCCTGTTGTTATTCGTTAATACATCGTCTCACAACCATCATAATCTTTAAACACGATTGTGAATTTCTGAGTGCGGTTAACTAAGGCGGAACTTGTGACCTAATTGACCTCTTGCAAAAGCTTACAGTCCGCAATCCACCCCGAAAGTTGGTGCGGTCAGACTCCTTGCGGGCGATTCCCTTCAAGATAGCTTCCCTCGCGCGTACTTATAAAAATATTGCCAGAAACAAGATTTTTTATCTGCTGAAATTTATGCTATTTCCCACTTACCAATTTCTAGTATTTTTCCTAATTATTTTTAGCGCCATCCTCTCTATAAAACCCCAAGTCGATTTGTATAAAATTGTCTTGTTAGTTTCCAGTTTATTATTTTATTCCTTTTGGAGTTTCGACTTTCTCTTGCTGCTTGTTTTAGGTACTGCCTACAATTATATCATTCTTCGGGCTGCCTGCAACGGCAAATATAAAAAACTTGCTTTAATCTCGGGCATAATTTTCAACATTGCCAATCTCGGCATCTTTAAATATTGCAACTTCTTTGTAACTTCTTTATTTGAGGTACTGAATCAGCTACAAATTCCAGCCAGCTTTCAAGTTTTGCAAATAATTGCCCCCGTCGGCGTGTCGTTCTACACTTTTAGAATGATTTCCCATCTAATCGACTGCTACCAGCAAAAAATCCCCTGTCCGAAATTTGTAGACTACGCCGCCTACATTACCTACTTTCCCCAAATTGCCTCCGGGCCAATCTCGCGGCCTCGCGAATTTTACTCGCAGCTAAATTCACCGAAAAAATACGACTATCAAATCGAAGAAGTTATAGTTTTGATTTTGTCTGGACTGTTCAAAAAATATACTTTATCGAGTTTTTTGTTTAACTTCACTCAACTGCCCTTCAAAGTCCCCCAGCAGTACAGCAGCATCGATTTAATCCTCGCGGCAATTTCCTATTCCTGTTTAATTTACGTAGATTTCAGCGGCTACTCGGATTTAGCCAACGGCATCTCCTGTTTGCTGGGTTTCAAACCCATTGCTAACTTTAATATGCCATACCGATCGCTCAGTCTGCAAGAATTTTGGAAAAGGTGGCACATCAGTCTTTCCGAGTGGCTGAGGGATTACGTTTATTTTCCGTTAGGTGGCAACAAATACGGCAAGTTGAGGAAGTACGTAAATTTACTGATGACAATGGCGATCGGTGGATTTTGGCACGGTGCAGGTTTAAACTTTATTTTCTGGGGAGCAATTCACGGTTTAGGATTAATTGTCAACCATTTATGTAAAGATATCCCCCAAGCTATTCACTTTAAATTAGACTGTGCCTTTCCCAGATTTGCTAAATTTTGCAGTTGGCTGTTAACATTTAGTTTTGTTACTGGTAGCTGGGTATTTTTCGGCACTCCCAACTGGGAAACTGCGGTGAGTTTTTTTGAAGGAATTGTCCATCCTGCCGTCGCCACTTTTCAATTTAACTTTTGGCAATTGTATTTAGTAATTGCAGTCATCGGCGCGATCAACTTGTGGGGCGATCGCATCGCCCAACTATTGCAAACCGTATTGTCCTTAAAAAACATTTTCTTTCGAGTTGTCTTAGTTTCGCTGCTCGTGTATACTATCTTGATGTTGGGGCCGAGTACCGTCCCGCCTTTTATTTACTTTAATTTCTAAGAAATATGAGAGACCGGGAAATTTTGCTGATTGTTACTTCTGTAATTCTCACTTTAATATTTTCAAACGTATCCTTATTTCTGAAAAGCTTTTCTTCAACTCCTTTCGCCAGCCCCGAAATTAAACAAGCCGCGCGCCAGCTCGAAATAGACGGTTTCAGGAAATCCGAACAAGATTTTTGGAGCAAAATTAAAGATATTAACTTCGATAGCCTCCCCAAAAAATCAGAACTTCCTCCTGTCAAAACCGAAATAAAATCGGCTATTGAGTCCCAAAAGCCTGCTAAAAAAGCAACCCCAACTAAACCAAAACTGACCGTACTTTATCGCAAATTTTTATTTATTGGAGATTCCGTAATGTTCGACTTAGGAATTCAACTCCAGTACACTCTTAAGAAAAAATACAATATTGCCGATACGAAAATTGACTACAAAGTATCGAGCGGATTAAATCGGATAGATTATTATGACTGGTATGCCAGAACTAGCCAAATTATCAATGATTATCGGCCGGATGTAGTGATAGTTTTGTTTGGAGCAAATGACCCACAGGATATCACTGACTATCGAGGAAAATACCGGGCAATCGCAACACAGGAATGGCAAAAAGCTTATCAAGAAAGAGTAGATAAGTATGCCAAATTACTTGACTCATCTTCGGTGAAAAAAGTGTATTGGATCGGTCAACCGATATCCAACAAATCTCGGTATGCTAAATATTTTCCAGTGATGAACGAGACATATAAAAATGCCAGTAAATCTTCTGCAAAAATCGAATTTGTTTCTACTTGGGATCGTTTTACAGAAGCAGGGAAATTTGTTCCCGTAGTTGCTGATAAATCTGGAAAACGAGGCTATGTAAAAGTTAATGATGGCGTGCATTTTACCTCCCACGGAGCTAAAATTATCAGCGACTTAATCGTTGACCAAATGGCGAGGGACAAAATATTAAAAACTCCGAAAAAGAAAACATTATAGTAGGTAGGGTCACGCAACCCAACCTAAAAATTTGACAGTTGACCGATTACTGCAAAATTATATATTTAGTTCTCGACGCACAGTTCCCTTGCTCAACCGAGTTTATAGGGAAAATCTGGGGTTTAATCACGAGAAATTTACTCGTGAAACCGAGTTTCTAGTTCCCTGTGCGTCGAGGACTAATATTGACAAAAAGCAGCACTAGATGTAAAGTTGGATTCAGCATCAAACAATGGCGTCAATATCTAGCAATTGTCATGGCGACAAATTATGACGAGCAATCAGTGGAAACTCGATCGCACCAGCATCCCTGAGTCAATGGAGTGCAGCGGCACAGCCATAATCTTCACTCTCACTAAATATATTCAACCTTGGCAAAGAATAAACACAGTTGAACGAATCGTGCAACAGTGCGGGATCGAACCTTTTGCTGAAGTTGTGGGCGTACCGAAAAGCGGAATATTCAGAGAAAATATACCGGAATCTGTCAGAAAAGCGCATCCGAATTTGCTGTTTCGGGCTTTGGGAATTCAGGCATTTGGGAAGGTGCGAGATTTGCTGATATCACGCGAGAGAGCGGCTAGAGCAAGTGATTTTAGCAAAAATCTGCTGGCGGCGTTAGAACAGGAAGCGCGAGAGGGATCGACTCCTTTAATTCGGTGGTCTGCGGCTGTTAGTATTAAGTCAATTTGGTTGGATGAAGCAGGGCAAGGACAAGGCAAGGAATGTGCTGTCAATCTCACAATCGATGCAAGGGAAATTGAGCGGCGGGTTGTAGAAGAGCAAATTAAATTGTTAGCAAGCAACAAATTTGCTTTAGGCGACAGCAGCAGAAATGACAGCACTAAGGAATATGAGAATTGTCTGGATTTTTGGGTTTACGGCCCTAGCTGGCTGCTGCCAAGTCTGCCAATGGATTGCGAGGAATATCTGTTTTGGCTCGATCGAGTATTTGCTGCGATCGCAGTTACGGGCGATCGCAGCAAATTAAATGCCGAAAACAATGCAGCGGTAACAAACTTTTTGGAAGTTGCGGAAAATAATTTTAATGACTTGGAATTCTCCCAAATACTTGCCAAAATTTTTGACTTCCTGCACCACCCGGAAGCGAGAGTCAAAAATCTAGCTGCAATTATTTTAGAACCTTACAAAGACAAGCTAGACGGAAAATCGGCGCAGATTATGACAGCACTGGCATATAAATTTCATGTAGAATATCAGCCATTACAATCTCTGACTATTCCCGAAATTGAGGAGTGCAAAGCGTCACTGTATCTAGGTAAAAAGGAAATTGACGAGGTGTATAGTGAGGCTTTGTCGCTGTGCGGCGATCGGGATGTGGAGATGGCAAGTTTCTTGTCAGCTAAACAGAGGGAATACCAAAATACTGTAGACGAGCAGATCAACAATCTCAGCAAGTTAGTTAAGTCGATCGTAGATTGCCAGAGCTTGTTAGATGCTAATAGGGAACTTTTGCATTTGACTATAGAGCGGCTGCAAAAATGGGATTACACCCTAGGCCATAAACTGTCTGTACACCGCAAAAAACTCCAAAACTTGAGCCTTGACAAAAGCACCTCCGAGCAGTGCATAAACCTCGACAACGAGCTAAATTATATCAGAGATTCTTTGCAGTATACTTTGTATGAAGTCACATCAAAAATTAACAGCATAATTAGAGATTTAGAACTTTCTGTGTCCAAAAATAACAAGACTGCAACAGATATGTTTAAGTGGATGTGGGTATTGTTCGGGGTGTGGTTTTCAGTAGGGCTGCTTTTGTATTTATCGGATTCAGTGATTAACTCGATATTCACCGTCAGCTACAAAAGCGAATTTCTAGTTTATTGGACTATTTTCTTTATTGTGATGGTGGTATTTTTGTTAGTATTAGCTGTATTCTTTTCGGCGCTCGCTGCCTTAGACAAGCGCCGAGAATCTAAACTAATTCCTAAATTTGATAGTTTAAGTCAAATAGGCAACAGTTTTTCTATATTGTGGCAAAAGAGTTACTTGCAGCAGTTTGTACCGTCGGTGCGATCGCATTAAAAGTTTCAGTTGACAGTTGACAGTTGACAGTTGACAGTTGACAGTTGACAGTTGACAGTTGACAGTTGACAGTTGACAGTTGACAGTTGTCAGAAGGAAAACGGAAGAGGGAAGATAGTTTTTCCTTCCCCTACACCCAACGCTCGTAGGGACACGGCAATGCCGTGTCCCTACCCACTTTAGGATGCGGTTGTTGCTGCTACTTTCTGGGTGTTGCTACTTTGATTTTCCAGTTGAATTAATTCAACTTTATATCCATCTGGGTCTTGCACAAAAGCGATGACAGTTGAACCGTGCTTCATCGGGCCGGGTTCCCGAATAACTTTACCGCTGCGGGCTTTAATTTCTTCGCAAGTACCGTAAATGTCGTCAACGCCGATCGCAATATGACCGTAAGCATCCCCTAAATTGTACTCTTCGACGCCCCAGTTGTATGTTAATTCCAAAACAGTAGTGTCGGATTCATCGCCGTAGCCAACAAAAGCCAGAGTAAATTTACCGTCTGGATAGTCCTTTTGCCGCAGCAATTTCATGCCCAGAACCTCGGTGTAAAATTTGAGGGAGTCTTCCAGGTTGCCGACTCGGAGCATCGTGTGTAGTAGTTGCATTTAGCTCACTCCAAATTTTTTAAGCTTTCTCAATTTTAACGATATCTTGCTGGAAAAAACCGCGCCGGCAAAGTTTACCTGGTTTTAGCTTGCTTTTTACTGAACAAAAACCACCACATTTCTAAACCAATTAATGTCAATCCGCCTGCGGTTACGCCAATTTTCAAACTTAACGGCTGTTCGATATGCCGAAATTGAGCGGTTGAATTTGCAGGATGGATTGATATTTGATTTGCTCGCACTCCCGATGCAATTCCGAGCATAATTCCTAAACTTGCGAGGCTTCCTAATATTTGGCGAGGGTTCAACATTTTTAAATTTGTCCTAGTTTATGCAAGAGATTTTTGTTGACAAATCGGTGGATGGCGGGCATTGCTTACCAGGAGGTTTGGAGAAAATCCTAACTTATCTACTAGATTTGGCTTGAAAATTCCGCAATTGCAAAGCATTAGTAACTACAGAAACTGAACTGAAAGCCATTGCTGCACCGGCGATAATTGGATTGAGCAGCCAGCCGAAAATGGGGTACAAAATGCCAGCCGCGATCGGTATTCCAGCGATGTTATAAATAAACGCAAAAAACAGATTTTCGCGAATATTTCGCATGGTGGCGCGGGAAAGTTTAATTGCTGTAACTATGCCTTGCAAATCTCCTGAAATTAAGGTAATGTCGCTGGCTGCGATCGCCACATCTGTGCCGGTGCCGATCGCAATTCCCACGTCTGCTAAGGCCAAAGCCGGTGCATCGTTAATCCCGTCTCCCACCATCGCGACAATTTTTCCTTCGCCTTGCAGGGCTTGGATTTGAGCTGCTTTTTGGTCGGGTCTAACTTCGGCAAAAACACGAGTAATGCCCACGGATCGGGCGATCGACTCCGCAGTCGCGCGGTTGTCCCCCGTCAGCATCGCCACCTCCAAACCGAGTTTTTGAAGTGCTTTCACGGCCTGTGCTGACGACGGTTTGAGGGCATCGGCAATGCCCAGAATTGCCTCTATTTTGCCATCTACAGACATCCAAACAACTGTTTTGCTCGCAGCTTCCAAAGCTCTCGCGCGCAGTTCCAAATATTCAGTATCGCAGCCTAGTTCCTGCATCCACCTCAGCGTTCCCAGGGCGATCGATTTTCCGCCTACAACCCCGCGCACGCCGCTTCCCGCGATCGCCTCAAAATCCTTAACATCCGTCAAATTTACCTCTTGAGATTGAGCGTATCTAACAACAGCTTCCCCCAAAGGATGCTCCGAATTTCGCTCTACAGACGCCGCCAATTGCAGCAACTTTAACTCATTGCTGTTCGCCGTTCCTTTAATTGTCACAAAATCAATTACAGTCGGCTTGCCTTCTGTGAGAGTGCCAGTTTTATCTAACACGATAATTTGGATTTTATGAGCCAATTCTAAACTCTCTGCTCCTTTAATTAAAATCCCATTTTCTGCACCTTTACCCGTGCCAACCATCACAGCAGTCGGAGTAGCTAAACCCAAAGCGCAGGGACAGGCAATAATCAGCACTTCCACCATTGTCACTGTGGCTAGAGTCAAGTTTCCCGTCGCGTTAAACCAGATAATGAAAGTAGCTAAAGCGATGGCAATTACTGCGGGAACAAACCAACCCGTCACTTGGTCTGCTAACTTTTGAATCGGTGCTTTTGAACCCTGTGCGTCCTGCACCATCTTGACAATTTGAGCTAAAAATGTATCTTTGCCAACTCTTGTCGCCCGAAACTTGAAGCTGCCAGTTTTGTTAATTGTGGCTCCGATTACTTCGTCGCCAAGCTGCTTTTTGACAGGCAAACTTTCTCCCGTAACCATTGCTTCGTCTACCGTCGAAGAGCCTTCAATTACCTCTCCGTCTACGGGGATTTGCTCGCCGGGCCGCACCTGCACGATGTCGCCAATTTCCACTTTGGCGATCGGCACTTCCAACTCTTCCCCGTTGCGAATTATCCGAGCAGTTTTTGCTTGCAAACCCATGAGTTTGCGAATGGCTTCGGAAGTCTCTCCCTTCGCTCGATTTTCTAGGGTTTTCCCCAACAAAATTAAGGCGACAACGCTAGCGGCAACTTCGTAGTAAACGCCAGAATTTAAACCTTGGGCTGTGAATAAACCGGGAAAAAATGTCATAAATACAGAATAAAAGTAAGCAGCACTCGTACCCAAAGCAATCAGGGTATCCATTGTCGCCATCCGCCGTTTTAGGGATTTCCAAGCTCCCACATAAAACGATTTCCCACACCAGAATTGTACGGGTGATGTCAGGACTAATTGCAGCCAATAATTGTGCAGCCACGCGGGAATAAATGGCAGGTGCAAGCCCGTCATCCCCGGAATAGCGCCCACAACCAGCAGGATGCTGATGATACCAGCAGTCCAGAGTTTCCGCTGCAAGGTTTGAGATTCCGATTTGCGATCGGCTTGTTCTGAATCATCCTCTGTCGCCGCCATTTCTTGAAGCGGCCAAGCTTGGTATCCCGCAGCATCAACAGCCGATTGAATTGTTTCTAAGTTGGTTTGCTTCGAGTCGTATTGGATGGTTGCTTGTTCCATCCCAAAATTCACATGACACTCAATTACGCCGGGAACAGATTTAATTGCTTGTTCGATAGAGGAAGCACAAGAAGCACAACTCATGCCCCGCAATTTAAGTGTGAGATTGTCCATATATGCACTCCTAAATTAGACAATTACCTTCTGTCTTCAAATGACCGAAAGCACCCAGGATACAAGCCCCCGGATTCATTCCTTCGCACACTCAGGACGGAGAAATAAAAAACGTGTATCCGATGAAACTTGCCTCCCGAATTTATCCGTGGGGTCAATGCTTCAATCTAAAATCTAAAATCTAAAATCTAAAATCGATTGACCTCCCCTAAATACGGATAACGTGCGACTTACTCCTGTCGTGGAGAATCAAAAACTTTAGACTCTTGTTAAATCTCCCAGATTCAAAGCTGCAAGTAAATCTAAAATCTAAAATCTAAAATTGACTTGCTGGGTAGCCAGCAGATGCGATCGCCTTCCTAACTTCACTTTCCGACTTTGCAGTTTGAATCGTGACCAATTTTGTCTTGATATCCGCCTCAACAGCAGCGGCTGAGTCAATGGCTTGGACTGCTTTGGTTATTGTATTCGCACAAGCAGAACAAGCCATCTTAGGAACTTTTAGCTGTACAGTCATAATTTCAACCTCGGCAGAAACTACTCTGCTCAATAAATGAATTAACTCCATTGTAAAGTCTCCAGTGAACAGGAGAGTCAAGGAGAATTCGTAAATAAATGTAAATAAATCTTAATTTTTACTGCCAGGACTTACGCACAGACTCTACTTGTAGGGTACGCATTGCACGCATTACGTCTTTAAATAATGGCAAAGCAATAATTTTTTACAAAAATACTAAAAATTTTCATCCTAATTTCATCTCTTCGTGAAAAGCTGAATATAAATGGCAATTTTAAGTATCTAAAATCTATGAAACCAGTTTCATTAAAAACACGCTTTGCAGCGCTGACATTAATCTGGACAGCCGCCCTCAGCAGCGGAGTGCTAGCAGCTTGTTCAACAGCCCCTGCAATTCAAACTCAATCCCCAAATGTTACGGCTGCAACCCCAGCCAGCAGCAAAAAAGATGTGACACAAAAGCACAACATGGGTGGCATGAATCACAATATGTCAATGGATTTAGGCCCTGCTGATGCGGACTACGATTTGCGATTTATTGATGGCATGACAGTACACCATCAAGGTGCTGTAAACATGGCAAAAGAGGTGCTTAACAAATCAAAACGCCCCGAAATGAAAAAACTAGCAAATAACATCATTGCCGCTCAGAACCGCGAAATCAATCAAATGAAAGAGTGGCGAAAAACTTGGTATTCCAAAGCCAGCAGTACGCCGATGGCTTATCACGCTCAAATGGGTCACATGATGCCAATGACTCGCGAACAGATGCAAAGCATGATGATGAGCATGGATTTAGGTGCTGCTGACGACCAATTTGACTTGCGATTTATTAATGCGATGATTCCCCACCACGAGGGAGCTTTAGTGATGGCTGAAGATGCTTTGAAGAAGTCAAAACGGCCGGAAATGAAGAAATTATCTCAAGAGATTCTGACTTCGCAAAAGCAAGAAATTGAGCAAATGAAACAGTGGCGGCAAGCTTGGTACAAACAGTAATTTAGCTCCCCTAAACAAAAGATGACACAAATCCACAACATGAGTGACATGAATCACAGTAGGTCAATAGTTCAGGAAATACTTGCTTCACAAAAGCCAGAAATTGAGCAAATGAAAAAGTGGCGACAACCTTGGTAGACAAAGTAATTTAGCTCAACTGTGGCTGTCAGCGTTTGTCTGACTCCACCTCAGTTTCCTGAGATTACCTAAATGTAGACAATTGATCGGCCCTACCTCTAAAGTAGTAAAAACTTACGTAAAAATACTGTAGACAATTGATCGATCCTACCTCTAAAGTAGTAGATAAGTCAGCAAAAAGCTATATAGATAGACGGGGTACTTTATGATCTTGAACAGCTTGGAATTAAACACAACTTATAAATCAAATGCAGCCGTAGAAGAGCGAGTGAGCGAATTGACACAGGAAATTGAAGCGCAAGCAGAGATAAAAAAACCGGAAAAAAATCTACAGCAAAATCGCTTGTCATTAGGCGAAACTTATATTCGTATTTTAGAATCCGGTGGGCATCTGGGCTGCTGAGGCGAAATTTCATCCTAATTTCATTTGAGCGTGAAATACTTAGGTTGAGTAGAGCATTTCTAGCTCTCGGTCATTGCTTAGCAGTCGCTTCTTGGAAAATGCTAATAAGTAGCTTTACTTAAGTGGTATCACTTACTTACCTTGGCAAAATACCAACCGCTAAACCTGTGGCACTCAACCTAATTTCAAGGACAATGCCAACGATGATATTTCACAAATATGCTCAGTCTCCGGCAATTATTAGCAGCTTTTCTGGAATTTTGTTCAGCCTAATTTTGCTAACTTCTCCCGCCGCAGTTTTTGCCCACGCTGGCCACGGAAATGAATTTCACCAAAGCAGCGAAACACCTCAAACTCCTGCTGCTATTTCTGTCGATGCCGAAACAGCAAAACGGTTAGGAATTAAAATCTCCCCAGCCGCCCGCCAGCGACTAGATATCGGCATCAAAACCACAGGACAAATTGAAACTTTGCCCAACCAAAAAGTCGAAGTGACGGCTCCTGTTGCTGGCAAAGTAGTAGAGTTGCTGGTTAAGCCTGGGGACAAAGTATCAAAAGGTCAACCCGTTGCGGTTTTATCGAGTTCTGAATTAGGACAGTTGCGGGTTGAATCTCTCTCAAAACGTGCCGAAGCTGAGGCAGATTTGCAGCAGGCGGAAGGAGATTTCAAACTAGCACGAGAAAATTACGATCGCCAACTTCAAATATCCGCCGCAGAAATCGCCCAAGCCCAAACCCAATTGACAGCGGTAACTAAGCAGTACCAGCGAGAACAAGAATTAGTAAATAATCGTTCCGTGGTGCAAGCCGCTACAGAAAATTATCAGCGTCAAGTTGAAATAGCGCAAGCCGAAATAGCGCGGGCAGAAACAGAATTAACTATTGCTAAAGAACAGTTCGATCGCGACAAAGAATTAGCGGCATCAGGGGCGATCGCGCGGCGGACAATGCTGGAATCGCAAGCCCACTTCGCCGAAGCAAAAGCCGCTGTTGCTAAAGCAAAAAGCCGTCCTGAAGTTATCAAAGCCCAAACCGAAGTTAAACAAGCCGAAGTAGACCTGCCGATGCGGGAATTGCGGGAATCTCAAGGCAGAGTAGCAGAAGCAAAAGCTCAACTTACCAGAGCTCAGAGCGGCCGGGAAGTCCTAGAAGCCGAGAACCAACTCAAACGCGGCAAAACTGCCGTCGAAGTCGCTCAGTCGCGCATTCGCTTGGCTGACGCAGCCTATCAAGCGCGGCTCCAACAATTAGGAACTGTTGCCAGCGATCGAGGACTCGTTACCGTAGTTGCTCCGATTTCCGGGACGGTAGCCGATCGCGAAATCACCCCAGGAGAATCAGTAAACGCTGAAAAACCGTTGATGAGTCTGTTAAATGACAGCCGCGTTTTTGCCACAGCCAACATTTACGAAAAAGACCTGAATCAAGTAAAACAGGGTCAGGAAGTCAGGGTAAAAGTCGCGAATTTGGGCGATCGCACTTTCAATGGAAAAATCGCCTTAATTGGGTCATCCGTGGAAGGAGAAACGCGGGTTGTGCCGGTGAAAGCAGAACTAGATAATATTAACGGGGAATTAAAGCCGGGACTGTTTGCTGAGTTGGAGATTTTAACCGACAAAACTGCAACAAATATTTTAGCAATTCCGAGTGCGGCGGTAGTAGATGTTAGCGGTAAAAAAACCGTTTACCTCCAAAATGGCAATGCTTATCAAGCTGTTGAAATTGAACTCGGTCAAACGGCCGGAGATTTAGTTGAAGTTAAGAGGGGTTTATTCGAGGGAGATTTGATAGTAACGCAGCGAGCACCTCAACTTTACGCACAATCTTTGCGGGGCGGCAGCAAGCCTTCAAAAGACGAGGCCAAAAAAGAGGCAATTCCAAAGGTAACAGAGGTTAATTTGAATAATTTACCCGTGTCTTTATGGTGGGCGGGAATAGGAGGAGGAGTTGCGATCGCATCCCTGACTTTTGCAGCAGGGGTTTGGTGGGGAAATCGGCGCAAATTGCCAGCAATAGCAGCGGATTCTGGAAACAATAATTTTTCTGTCTCTGCACCGACATTAAACGCGAGTACAGTAGATGAATTGTCACTGCGGGATGACAACCATCGCGTTAAAAGTCAGGAGACAGAAGCCAAGAGCTTGAACTAAAAATTTTATTTAATCTAGCAATTATAACCTACATAAAATGACTTAAAAAGGCGGAATAGCCGATGGTAAACCAACTCGCATAAATAAACGTGCAAATGCCTGAGAAAAGTGTTCTAGGTAAGGAGATTTTAATCGCCAGCGATCGTTTAAATTACTAGCCTGTTTCAACACATATTCGTAAGGCAAGGTTTGGATCTCTCTAAAATTTACAACCAGTGATTCTTTGTTATTATCTGGGTTCGTTGGTGATGCCAGCAGGTGCAAACCTTCTGTTCTCCCTCTTAAAACTTCATTCCATTTTCCTTTTTTCTTAAATGCTTCGTTATTTTCCTCAAATTCTGAAATATGGTAAATGGCACACAGCACTACCTGAGCTACTTTTTTATTATCCAGATCGCAGCTTTGGGTGAGAACAATTAAATCGAGTTCATTAACTTCTATTTGTACGTCTTGAATTTCACTGTTTTTGCCAAAATTTGTTGGGTCAAATACTGGTATTGGTACGAGACACCCAGGCAGGTAATCACCTTGCCTGAGAGTGGATTCATTGACCTGCACCCAGAAAGGCTCTACGCTCATTCTTCATCGAAAATATACGGCAGAGGTTTTTTACGCCCTTTGAACTGAGCACGCATCATTACTCGTTCCGATCGCTTTGGCGGTACTGGATTGTAGTCTCTTTCGCCAAGGCTGTCTAGAGTTTGTAAGTATTGTTTTACAATTAAATTTTGCAACACTTTATCAACTAATGCTGCAAGTTTTTGTCCTTCAGGACTTTGTAAATGAGCTGTGGCTTTTGACTCTAACACCAGCAATTTTGAGGATGGTGAAACGCCATTAGGACGTAGGGGGGTAATTGTAGCCATCAGTTAATCAACTCCCTTGTGCGTTCTGTAATACAAGCTTCAAAAGCTATGTTTTTTTGTTCATGAATTTGTTCTAAAATGTGCCAAAGAGCTATTTCATTAGAAGGAATATCTCCTTCCATAAATAGATCTAAGTCCAATATTATAGAAACAAAATCAGGTGTGGGAGGTGGAACTATTGCTTGATTGATAACCAGCATTGTTCCCAAGTCTTCTTGTGGGATTTGTAGCTGCATAAAGTAGCCACTTAATCCTTGTGGCAAGTCAGGGGACACTTCCGGAAATGTCCTCAAATACTCTTTGATATCGCCAATCGGTAAAGGAATATCTAGCCTGTTAATATACCTGAGTGCTAAACGAACAATTGCTTCTGGATGTATCAGCGACTGATAGATATTCCACAGTCGTTTTGCTTCATCCCGAAAATTTTCCCAACAGTCGTAAGGGGCAAGCCGACTGAATGCGAAAGCATCTAAACGCAGTTGAAGAATTTGTTTTTGGTCGTTGCGGGAGGCTCTATAGCCAATAGGAGATTGGCTGGCTGTTGCCCCAACACTAGCACCTGCCATCATTTGTCCCTGAAAAAGTAACACCTCTTCACGCTGAGGATACTCAGCCTGAATGCTAGAGTACACCTGCGCCAAATTGTCAAGTTTAACTTCTGGTGGAAGTTTAACTTGTATATCAATTAAGGCTTCGGTGATTGGGGCGTGCGAGTAGTGTTTTGGTGCTTGCATAATAACTATTGTAAGCTGCATTGTCAAAAATAGCAACACAGGTTATATCATTTGAGATTTGAAATTTTAGATGACTTATTAATCAAGGTTGGAAGTTAAAAGATTTCATCCTAATTTCATTTTTGGGTGTCAACGTAAATTGAATGGCTATTTAACGTCGATCGCCCAACGGTGGCTGGTAGTCATCACCTCTATAAAATCATAAAATGTTCAGCACAATTCTTAGATGGGTAATTAACCGTCGCTGGCTAGTCGTTGTCGCCACCATTATTGTTAGTTTGTGGACATTTTCTATCATCCCCAAAATGTCGCTTGATGTCTTCCCTCCTTTTGCACCCCCGCAAGTCGAAATTCAGACGGAAGCACCGGGGCTCGCGCCGGAAGAAATCGAGTCTTTAGTAACACTGCCGATCGAAAGTGCGATTAATGGAACTCCTGGGGTGACAGCAGTGCGATCGTCTTCGGCTGTGGGCCTTTCTGCGGTTAAGGTAATCTTTGATTGGGGAACTGAAATTTATCAAGCGCGGCAGTTGATAACAGAACGGTTGCAGCAAGCGCAAAGCAAACTCCCGGCTGGCGTAGAAATACCGCAAATTTCTCCGACAACTTCTCCTGTCGGTACTGTTATCACCTATGCTTTGACATCAGAAACTACTCCTTTGATGGAAGTGCGCCGTCTGGTTGATTGGCAAGTCACAAATCGGCTTTTGGCAGTGAAGGGTGTTGCTCAAGTGGTGGCTTACGGCGGCGAAGAAAGGCAGTATCAAGTATTAGTAGAACCTGCTAAGTTGAAAGCTTTTAATGTGTCGTTGCAGCAAGTTGCTGAAGCGGCTGCTGCTGCGAATGTTAACGCGCCGGGGGGGTATTTAATTACGCCGGATAGAGAAACTTTAATCCGGGGGGTGGGGCGGATTGAGTCTGTGGAAGATTTGCAGCAATCTGCGATCGCCTCTCGCCACGGAACGCCCGTCAGAATTGGTGATGTCGCTGATGTCAAGATTGGTGCTGCAATCAAGCGGGGCGATGGCAGTTTTAACGGCAAAAAAGCTGTGATTGTGATGGTAAACAGACAGCCAGTTGCTGATACTCCGACAGTAACTAAAGCGGTTGAGGCGGCAATGGCTGAGGTGCAGCAAGCTCTGCCCAAAGATATTAAAGTTACTGTCACTTTTCGACAGGAAGAATATATCAATTCCTCGGTGGAGAATGTGCGATCGGCTTTAGTTGAAGGCAGCATCATCGTCACCGTTATTCTCATCCCGTTTTTGATGAATTGGCGCACTCTGACGGTTGTTTTGCTGGATTTCTTTCTGACTTGGCTGTTCGGTTTGCTGGCGATGTATTGGCTGGGGCTGGGGCTGAATACGATGACTTTGGGGGGTTTGTCGGTGGCGATCGGCACTGCGATCGACGATGCGATCGTCTATGCCGAAAATACCTACCGCAATTTGAGAGAAAATACGTCTTCTCTTCACCCGCGCCCGGTGATGGATGTGATTTTTGACGGCAGTCAAGAGGTGCGCGATTCGTTAATTGGAGCGACTGTTATTGGGATTGTGGTGTTTTCTCCTATTTTTACTTTGCCCGGTGTAGAAGGTCGAATTTTTACGCCTATGGGGATTACTTATTTGGTAGTTGTTGTGATTTCCAGTCTGGAATCGCTGTTAATATCTCCGGCTCTTTGCGCTATTTTGTTGCCTAACAAACGCATGAGTGCTGCGGAACCTTGGCTGCCGAGATTTTGCAAGAAAATATATCATTTTTTGATAAAATTGTCAATGCGTTATTCGGGAATAATTTTAGTTTTTGCTGCTGCTAGTATGGTGGCAGCATTAATTATTTTGCCATCTTTTGGACGGGTGTTTTTGCCGGAGTTTCAGGAGCAAACTTTGGTGAATACTATTCTGCTTTATCCGGGGGTGTCTTTGGAAACAACAGATAGCGCGGCTTTTGCGATCGAAGATGCACTTAAGAATGATACCAGGTTTGAATACGTCCAAGTGCGCTCGGGCAGAGCTCCGGGTGATGCTGATGCTGCGGGTGTCAATTTAGCTCACATCGATATCGGTTTGAGCGAGGAGGGCATGAAAAACAGGCCGAAAACTTTGGAGTCGCTGCGGCAGGAATTTGCTAGATTGCCGGGAGTTGCACCCAATATCGGCGGTTTTATTTCTCACCGGATGGATGAGGTTTTGTCAGGTGTCAGAAGTCAGATTGCTGTCAAAATCTTTGGCCCGGATTTGAATCAGCTTCGCAGCATCGGTGCAAAAGTTGAAGAGCAAATGAAAACAGTTGAAGGAATTGTGGATTTGCAACTCGAACCGCAGGTGCCTGTGCCACAAATTCAAATTAAGTTCAACCGCCAAGCTGCGGGTAGATACGGTTTGAAAATCGGAGAGCTTTCTGAAATAATTGAGACAGCTTTAAACGGTAAAGTTGTTTCTCAAGTTTTGGAGGTGCAGCAAACTTTTGACTTAGTTGTTTGGTTGCAGCCTGAAGCTAGAAATAACTTAGAAAATATTCAGAATTTGCTGGTAGATACTCCCAGCGGTAACAAAATTCCCCTCGCCCAAGTTGCTACTGTAAAATACGGTACGGGCCCGAATACGATTAACCGCGAGAATGTTTCCCGGTTGATTGTGGCAGCGGCGAATGCTAAAGGTAGGGATTTGCGATCGGTTGTGAATGAAATTCAAGCTAAAGTAAAACGAGAGGTGCCGTTGCCTTTTGGCTATTTTATCCAATACGGCGGTCAATTTGAAGCTGAGCAAAGAGCTTCGCAAAATATTATGATATTTAGTGCGATCGCCTTTTTGGTAATTACCGTATTGATGTACTTGTCCGTCAAGTCGATCGCTTCAACTGCTATGATTATGATTAATTTGCCGATCGGATTAGTGGGAGGAGTAATTTCTGTAGCTTTGACGGGCGGTATAATTTCCGTAGCTTCCCTGGTTGGCTTTGTCACTTTATTTGGCGTTGCTACCCGCAACGGCTTGTTATTAGTAGACAACTACAACTCTAAGTTTGCCGAAGGACTGCCTTTTAAGGAAGCAATTATTCAAGGCTCGATGGAACGGCTCAACGCCATCCTCATGACTGCTTTAACTTCAGCTTTGGGTTTAGCACCTTTAGTCTTAGAATGCGGCCCGGGAAAAGAAATCCTGCAACCGCTGTCAGTAGTAGTTTTAGGAGGATTATTTACTTCTACAGCACTAACGCTGTTAGTTTTGCCAGCTTTATATGCTCAATTTGGTAAGTTTTTAGTTCCTAACAATAGTGTTTTACTTAAAACTAATATCGTTAATGTAATTGGCACAAAGCTATGAGAATTTTGCTAGTTGAAGACGACGATCGCATTGCGAAACCTCTAGCAGAAGATTTAAGGCATCAAAATCATGCCGTCGATATAGCGAGTGACGGCATCGAAGGCTGGGATTACATCCAATCAGTTAATTATGACTTAATTTTGTTAGATTTGATGCTGCCCAAATTAGATGGAATTGCGCTGTGCAAGCGTCTGCGTGCAGCTAAGTCCAACGCTCTGATTTTGATGCTGACAGCACGGGATACAACCTCAGATAAAGTCTTCGGACTGGATGCGGGGGCTGATGATTATTTAGTTAAGCCTTTTGAATTAGAAGAATTAGCTGCAAGAATTAGAGCTTTATCTCGGAGAGTTCCTGAAACTAAGCCGCTGATTTTAAGCCACAGGGATTTGCAACTCAATCCCAGTAGCTGCACCGTTACCTATGGCAATCAACCTTTATCTTTAACACCCAAAGAATATATGATATTAGAATGTTTTTTGAGAAACCCCGCTCAAGTGTTGACCCGTGCAGCAATTTTAGATAAATTGTGGGATTTCGATCGCTCCTCTGGAGAAGGCACTGTCAAGACTCACATTACCAATTTGCGGAGCAAGCTAAAAGCAGCCGGCAGTTCAGAAAACTTCATCGAAACAGTCTATGGAATTGGTTATCGTCTCAGTCGCACTCCCTAAAACTCCCAGCTTTCAGAAACAAATTATTAATACAATACTAACAAATTCAGATTTATCAAATTATGTTTGCCCAAATTCGGTGGCGTTTGCTGTTATCTTATTTGACAGTATTTACCTCAATCTTAGTAATTTTTGCCGCTGGAGTTCGGCTTTTGTTCGCCCGCAGTCTCACCCAACAGCTAACAGACAGACTGACTGCTTTAGGGCAAGGAGCCGCTACTAATGCAGAATTTGATAATGGACGCCTCAAAGTTGAAAGTGACTTTATTGTACAACAATTAATTCATAAGAATCAAGGTTTAGAGTGGTTTAACTTGAACCAAAAGTCAATTTTAAAGCAAGGAAATATTGGATTAAATTTACCTCTCTCGCTGAGTAAAAGTCCGATTCAATTTTCCAACAAAAATTTCAATATCCAAGCAGTTGTAGTGCCAATCATTAGTAACGATAATGGCAAAATAATTGGGTATATCAGAGTCAGTCAATCTTTAGAAGAAGTAGACGAAACCTTAACCAAATTAGATTTGATTCTGGGAAGTAGTATTATTATAGCTTTAATTTTTAGCGGATTTAGCGGAGTAATTTTAACACGGCAAGCTATGCAGCCAATAGAAGAGAGTTTTCAACGGTTAAAACAGTTTACGGCTGATGCTTCCCACGAACTACGCAGTCCTTTAATGGCGATCAAAAGTAATGCAGCAGTAGCATTGAAATATCCCGAAAAAATGAGAAAATCAGATGTGGAAAAGTTCCAAGCGATTGTTAGTGCTGCTAATCAAATGACGCATCTAACAGAAGATTTATTGCTGTTAGCTAGGAGCGAAAAAAAATGCGATCGCCGCGAAAATTCTGTCAATTTAACCGCGATTTTATCAAACTTATTATCGCTGTATCAGCCTGAAGCCACTGCTAAAGAGATTGATTTAAAATCTGAAACTGGCGAGGATATGTACTTGCTAGGAAATGCGGGACAACTGACACGGCTGTTCGCCAATTTGATTGAAAACGCACTCCACTACACGCTGTCAGGAGGAACAGTTGAAGTTACAGCCAACTTAGTCCGTTCCTATCTAATTGTTAGCGTGCAAGATACGGGTGCGGGAATAGCACCAGAGCATATTAAACTCGTTTTTGAACGATTTTGGCGGGCGGATGAATCTCGTTCCTATTGGAAAGGGGGTTCGGGTTTGGGATTAGCGATCGCCAAAACCATTGCCCAAAATCACGGCGGCTCAATTACCCTCACCAGTCAGGTAGGAGTTGGCAGTTGCTTCACAGTGCGATTGCCATCTGTTAAAATATCTGATAATTCGCAGGATTAATTTGCTAATTATTTAACAGTTTTTTAATTAGAATAATCGGGATTGTTAATTGTTTATCAAAGTCAGAAATCATTGACAAAATCTTTGATCGAGTGTAGATTATTTGTAATTGCTAAACTTAGATATATTATGTTACGCAAGTCTTACCAATTTTGGTTGCAGCATATCAACCCTCATATAACTACTTTAATCGTGACAATTGGTGTCGTGGGACTTGCCAGTTGTTTGTCGATTACTTTGATTTTAGCGTGGCTGTTTGAAGAAGTCTTAGAAAAAGAAGCTTTTGGCTTTGATACTGCTTGGATATATTGGGTACACGGGTATGCTAATCCGAGTCTAGATGCTGTGATGTTGACAATTACTCAGCTTGCCAATGCCAGTGTAGTAGTAGTTATTGTGGTCGTCACCTTGGGAATTCTTTGGTGGCAGCATCACCGTTCAGAAGCTAAAATTTTTGCCATTGCTTGTTTGGGAGCATTAATTCTGAATACTGGCATGAAGTTAGTTTTTGCTAAGCCTCGTCCTCATATTTTTCCGAGTTTAATTCCTGAAACATCTTTTAGTTTTCCTAGCGGTCATGCTTTAGGAGGGTTTGTCATGTATGGGTTTCTAGCTTACCTGCTTTCTAGTCACTTTCCCAAGTTTTCTAAACTTATTTATAGTCTAGCTGTTGTGACGATCGCTGCTATCGGCCTGAGTCGGATATATATAGGAGTACACTGGCCGACAGATATAATTGCTGGCTACGGAGTCGGCTATATTTGGCTGATGCTGTGCATCACAATGCTGAAGTTGCAAACCAGACAAGTCTAGTATTGCTTTTTACTTTGCTCAAATTGAGCGAATACCAAAGAGTAGCTTGTTGTTGGGGCAAACATCAAGCTACCCTATGAATTTTTATTGAGCGCACAGGATCTAATACCAAATCTGGATATAATACACCGTTTACAATCTCCTAAAAGTAGGGTGCGTCGCCTGCGATAATTCTCGCTTCCGTACAAAGATCGAGTAGCGACGCACGATACCGCACCATCAAGGAAATGACCGAGCCGGATTTGTATTATTCATTGTTATAAGACTCAGCCGCGATTAGTCTTCTCTGCTTGAAAGTTGTGAATAGGACACAGACTCCAAGTATTGAAAGAAGAACTATAGATGAGCCGATCGTACCAAAATTGAGGCCACCTTTTTCGTGTGATTTTGTCAGAACATCCCCCAGTGTTGCACCAAATGGTCTGGTTAGGACAAACGCAACCCAAAACAACAAAACTTCCGAAATTTGGGTAAAATAATGCGCTGCCAATACTAGAGCAAGTAAACTAGAAATTAGCAAAGCTCCTCCTGCAAATCCAAGTCCAGAAGTATCGGCTAAAAAATCGCCCAAGGCAGTACCCAAAGTATTTGAAAATAAAATTGCAGTCCAATACAGCAGCTCAATTTTAGGGGTTTTGACGTTATTAACAGATAGAGACCCAACACTGAATCGCCAGAACCCCAAAATAGCCAAGAGAATGGTAATTAAAATCGCAGACCCTGTAGCGTAGCCCAGCCCTAAAGTACGATCCATGTAATCTGACATGGTTGTACCCGCTGTGCTGGTTGAAAGGATGACAGTCCAATAAAGCAATGGGTTATAGCTTTTCGATATCAATTGAGACACAAGAGTTGTTAAAAACACTCCAATCAATATCATGGAACTAACCGCATAGCCCACGTTTAACGTCATCGATAAAAGGTCTCCTGCTGTTTCTCCCAAAGTGGTTGCACATATTTTCATTATCCAGAAAAAGGCAGTGATTTGTGGAAGCTTGCTCATGATTGCGATCGGGTTATCGTACTTTGGCAGTTTCACTTTAGAGGACAAATGTCAAGAACTTGGAAAGATTAAGCGAAACCTAAAAAAATCGTAAATTTCCGGCTTGATGCTGCTTTTCATCATGTTTATGTCGAACTGTCAGATGGTTTAATTGGCAGCGTAATCAAAAACTCTGTTCCCTCTCCCAGTTCCGAAAAAACCTCTATATTACCCTTGTGCTTTTCAATCATTTGATAACAAACAGTTAGTCCTAAACCTGTTCCTTTTCCTACTTCTTTAGTCGTGAAAAAAGGGTCAAACACTTTATTTTTTAACTCTGGCGGTATCCCAGTACCGTTATCTCTAATTCCTATTCTAACCAGCTCGGTATCTATTGTTTCCGTATGAATCCAGATGGTAGATTGCCCAGTCGCATAGCTTGAGTCTTTACTATTAAAATTTCGTTCCTCAATGGCCCAGATCGCATTGTCGATTATGTTCATAAATACCTGATTCAGCAGCGCGGGATAACACTTTACTAAAGGCAAATCTCCATATTCTTTAATCACTGCAATCCTTGGCTCTAACCGCTGATTGATAATTACCAAGGTACTGTCAATTCCTTCGTGAATATTGGCAAGTTTTAGCTGCGATTCATCCAACCTAGAAAAGTTACGCAGAGACAGAACAATTTGTCTAATTCTATCAGCGCCATTTTTCATCGAATGTATAAGTTTAGAGAAATCATCAGCCAGAAAATCCAAGTCAATTGCCTCAGTTTCAGTTTGAATAGCGCCACTGGGGTTAGGGTACTGCTTCTGGTACAATTCCACTAATCGCAGTAAGTCTTGAGCGTAGTTACTAGCGTGTTCTAGATTGCTGTAAATAAAACTGACCGGATTGTTGATTTCGTGAGCGATACCTGCTACCATTTGACCCAAACTCGACATTTTCTCGGCTTGGATTAGCTGGGCTTGAGTCTGCTGAAGATTGTGCAAGGCATCTGCCAGTTGATTGTAAGCTGACTGCAACTCGTGATTTTTTTGTGAAATTTCTTCTGTCCTTTCTTCCACGCGCTTTTCTAAGTTTTGCTGCGAAATTTCTAATGCTTCAATATGCTCTTTTACAGATTGAATGAGACTGTTGAAAGAAATCGTTAATCCTCCTACTTCATCGCCAGTAGTAACCGCAGCTTGGAGATTAAAATTGGATTCCTTAGTTGCTTGTTCCGCGACTTGAGTCAATGCTTCTATAGGTTGAGAAATCATCCGACTGATGTATAATGCAAAAATACTGGCGCCGATCGCTGAAAGTAAAAGACTGGCGATGCTTACTTCTTTGAGAACTTCCCGCGCGTCCTCCATACCAATTTCTGCTCGATCCTGTCCTTGATAAGCAAGCTTAACAAGTTTAGTTAAATCTTCTGAAAGTTCGTTAAAATTTATTGCCGACTGGCTTTTGGTAAATTCCCAAAGTAACTGCTGCGAGGCTGTAACTTTTTCTGGCGACAAGCGTTTCGGATCGATTCCTTGCAGCAGTCGATCGAGTTGTTGGCTGTAGGCTGTTTGAATCGCGTCATAAGTCTGTAAACATTGATTCAACTTTACTATTTCTGGGTCGTCTTTGTTTAGATTGCGCTCTACCAAAATTCTTAATTTGGAAAAAAGCTGATTGACTTGTTTGTTGTGAGCGAAGTATTCATCCTTTTCGTGGTTAAATGATTCGGAATCTCCGATCAGAATAACTAGCTTTTGTTGGTGAGATTGAGTTTCCAATACAGCAATTTTTAGTTCGCTTAAATGCTGTGCCTCTTCTTGTTCTAGGTTGAGTTTATCCCAAGCTTTTTTGGTGTATAAATTTCCAACTAGCTGTCCAGCAGTCGTTCCCAAAACAGCAATACTGAGTACCAGTGCATAACCCAAGCTAATTTTCCACCGAATCGGGGTGCGGCGGATCAGTCGCTGCAACCAATTGGAGGGAAGTTTCAAATCCCTTGATGTTTTTCGACGGGATTGCTTGTGGAGTACAGCTTGGTGATTGTTTTTTATTCGCATAACAAAAATATCAAGGTTGACAGTCAAGTTGAATAAGATACATTATACTCTAGCATTTCTATATCGGATGATGTACAGTTAAAACCTGGTCAATAGAGACTTTTATCTGTAAATTATTACCCGATCAAATTGAGAGTAGCTATAATTTCATAAATATTAGCAATCGGTTGTTGACTTGAGGTATTTTACTCAACACTTAGCTTGTAGCATATTTTTTTTAAAATAGTATAAAGATGAGCTTTACACATTACCAATACCATACACTAAGGATCTGCGATCGCACGCAGTAGCTTGGTTGAACCGCGCAACCAAAAGTTAATAACTAGGAAAGATTAAAAACTTCTGCCTTCTGGAAAATTTCAGCCTAATTTCATTTTTTGGTGTTATACTATAGCAATCCTCGCATCAGTTTCAATAACTGGTTCCCAGGCGTTTAGCCTGGGAATCAATGTCCCGAGGCTCTGCCTCGCGAAAATCGAGGCTCTTCCTCCGGATCTGCGTTACCAGGAAGAGCCTGGTAACGAGTAGAATCATTTAGGATTGCTATATCAAATAATTTTACGCAAACATTAAGTTCAATGAAAACGCTCAAGTCAAATTTAATTGTTCTAGGTAGTGTCGGATTGTTATTTTTGGGAGCTTGCAGTCAAGGCGAGCAAGCAACCGATCCAAATAGCACTCCAGCATCCCCTCCTGTCGCCTCTGAACCTGCGTCTTCGGCTCCCGCAACTGCTCCTGAAACAGCAACTCAAGGGGGGCAAGTGGTGGAGTCTGGAGCTTACCATTTAGAGTTTGTACCTAAAAAAGAAGCTACCGGAACTCATTTAGATCTTTATTTGCAAAAAGGGGATAAAAAGGAACCAGTTCCTAATGCGAAAGTGACGGCTCAAGTGCAGTTGCCGAATGGAAAGCAGCAAACTCTAGCCCTCAAGTATGATGCTGAGGGCAAACATTACGCTGTGGTGTTTCCCGGCAAAGATGCAGGAAGTTATCCCGTGAAAGTGACTGCAGATATTAACGGAGAAAAAGTTGACGGTCGTTTTACCTTCAATCAATAGATAGCTGATTGATTAATGCAGTCTTCATAATTTAAATTGTCAAAAATTTGAATCAATTAGTTCAAGTTGCAATTTGAAATCTACCATTGGCAATTCAAACTGCCTCCGGCATTTCCACTAATCTGCTAGTTTCAAGGCGCTTCTGCGTTATTGGCAGCGAAATTACAAATTCCGTACCTTCTCCAAGTCCCGAAAGGCACTCCAAGCAGCCACAGTGCTTTTCTCGAACAATTTGGCTGCTAATTGATAACCCTAAACCCGTTCCTTTACCGGCGGGTTTTGTGGTAAAAAAGTGATTAAATATTTTATCTTTGACTTCTTCAGTCATGCCAGGGCCGTTGTCAGAAATGCGGATGATTGCCCGATCGCCTTCCGCCACTTCTGTGCTAATCTGAATGCTAGGACAGCTTGTCTGGCTATTCAAAACAGGCGAATTAGAAGTGTCTCGCAAAACATCAATGGCATTACTGATAATGTTCATGAATACCTGATTTAGTTGCCCTGCATAACATTCAACCAGCGGTAAATCGCCGTACTCTTTAATCAGTTGGATAGGAGGGTTTTTGCCATTTTCTTTCAGTCGGTGCTGGAGAATTAGCAGGGTACTGTCGATTCCTTCGTGAATGGAAGCAAAACTCATACCGTCTGTGTCTAAACGCGAAAAATTACGCATCGACGAAACAATCACGCAGATTCTGTCAGTTCCTACCTTCATTGAACAAAGGAGTTTTGGCAAGTCTTTCCTTAAAAAATCGAGTTCTACTTTCTCAATTTCTTCTTGGATTTCTGCTGCTGGATTGGGATAATATTTGTCATATAAATTGACTAGCCCTAACAAATCTTCAACATAATTGCGGGCGTAGGCGATATTTGCATCAATAAAGTTGATGGGATTGTTAATCTCGTGGGCAATTCCTGCTGTCAGTTCTCCCAAAGCTGATAACTTTTCGGTATGTACTAATTGAGCTTGGGTTTGCTGGAGTTGTTGCAAAGCTAGTTCTAGTTCTTGGGCTTTTTCTCTCAGTTGATACTCGGATTGTAGCAGCGCTTTTTTGGCTTTTTTCCGCTCTAAAATTTCTTTATTTAAAGAAGCATTTGCTCTGGAAAGTTTGGCTGTTCTTGCTTTCACTCGCTGTTCTAATACTTCTGCTAGTTCAGCAAGTGCTGCCTCCGCTTTACGGCGTTCTGAAATCTCATTTTCTAATGCTAAGTTGGCGGCTTCTAGCTTTGCAGGACTGGGAAGTGCCAGTGCAAAAGGCATCAATGTTAATAGCAACAAAACTGAACTTCCGGCTACGAAAGCTGTAATGGCTTTCATGAACTCTGACACTAAAGATTCAGGAAACCAAACATACCATGTTTCTATGACGTGGATTGTGCCGCAGGTGACGAAGAAAGCTCCAAATACCAGGAACATCCACTGAAAGGGGATATCTCGCCCTTTGTAAAGGGCATAAACTAGCATTGTGGGAATTGCATAATAGGAAACTACGATGATAATTTCCAGCCAGTTCCAACTAGGCATTCCCGAGTTGACTAAAACCGAAGTAATTGCTAAGCCAATCATAAAAATCCTTGATGGTAATCGGGTCAATTTTTACGAATTATACTCGATTAGATCAATGCACCATTTATTGCGATCGCACTTTATTTCCTATTTCGTTGCCTGTGTTTTTTTGAATGGGAAAAAGACTCGACCTGCCAGACTTTGGAAGTAGATGCCACCGACAGTACCTAAAAACATCAAATAGGCGATCGCCTGCACGACATAGAGCTTATCCGTGTAGCCAAACAACGCACTCAACAACAAACCGGGGAACTTTTCTTCGGGAAGTAGTTTCGAGGTATTCCACACCATCGGCCCGAGAATGCAAGAGTGCACTTTGGCAAATCTTTCGTAATAGAAACACAGTGCTGCTGATTCGCGATTTGTTTGCGCTAAAATATTCACAGCGCTGTCAAATAATCCCAAAGTAGATACCACTAAACCCGCTACAATAAAGAGCAATAAAATGCCCATATATTTGAAAAACAGGCGAATATTAATTTTCACTCCCCATTTGAACAAAAGGACGCCAATTCCGGTGGCTGAGAGAATGCCCGCCAAAGCGCCGAGCGCAGGAATAATGCCTTGTTGAAACTTGGCAACGACAAACAAAACTGTTTCAAATCCTTCGCGTAAAACGGCAATCAAAACTAAGCTAAATACGCCCCAGCCGGCATGAGAATTTTGGGTTAAGGCAGCACTTACTGCGCCTTCGACTTCGGCTTTCATAAATCGCGCTTGCTTGGTCATCCAAATCAGCATCCAGCTCAGCATTGCGATCGCTAAAATCCCAAAGGTTGCCTCTAGCAGCGACTCCATAATCGGCGCAAAAGGCTGATTGGATGTGGATAAAATTTGAATAGTCCAGCCGAACAGTATACCTATCAAAGCGCTGGCGATAAGTCCTACACCAACACCGCCGAAAACCCAAGGATTTAAATAACTTTGTCCTGATTTTTTGAGGCAAGCTAGAACAATTCCGACAACTAATGCGGCTTCTACTCCTTCGCGGAGGGTGATTACAAATGTGGGTAATGCTTCGCCCAAATTCATTTTTTTATTGTGGTAATGGGACTGGTTAATTAGGGAGGTAATTGGCAGATTATTTACCAATTACCGCTCTTGATGAGAGTTGATTTTTTAGGAGGCTGGTTTGAGAACTTTTTGGGTGTCGTTCTCGATCGTTTTAATTAGCTGGCTGACTTGTTCGGTGGTTTTTACGGGGGCGGGGGGTGCGATCGCAGTTGGCCAATTTGCCTTAAGCTCAGTCATGTTTGCAACAATTGCTTTGTCGGTTTCCGGGCTAGTTTTAGCCACTTGAGCGGCAATATCTTTGTACAGCATTTCCGCGTACATGACGAAACCCCGCGAATCTTGGTATTCAATAATTGCGGAAATTTTCCCGTTAGCAACTGCCGCTCCGTATTCGGAATTAGCTGTATCTAGCAAGCCGTTAATCACTTGCAGCACAAATTTCGGATCTTTGCGCTGCGCTTCGGGAAGAGCGGCAATTGCTCCATCTACAGCTTGCATAGATGTGGTAAATTCTGCATTCACTTGAGCCGGATCTTTTGCACCTGCTTTAACTAAATCCTGCAATTTAATTAAAGTAGCCTTAAATTCTGGAATTTTACGCTCGTTTAGCTGATCTTCCACATCGGCATAAATTTCTTCGACTGGATGGCCGATGTGCGGTTCTGCTTGGTCAGGTTTGCCTTGATCCAAGAGTTCTTTGGCTACGAAAAGATGCCCTTTCATCAAGCCGAGTTTAGTCATGTAGTCTACATCTTTGGCTTCGCCTGTGAGTACGATATCCTGAATAGTTACCAAGTCTTTGATTTGGTCGAATTGGGCTTGAGTAATGACATTTTTTGAGACCAATTCTTCGACTTTTCCGTAAGGGCGGCTGGCTTGAATTTTGTTAGAAAGTGCCGGTATTCCTAACTTGGCTTCGAGTTTATCTAACTCCGAAAGAATGGCAGTATTGATGTTAATGCCGGGCTTGCCTCCGTGATTTCCGCTGTGACCGCTTGTTGCTGCGGGACTAGCTGTCGCGACGGGTGAGGCGCCCGGTGAGGCGGTGCTGCCCGTATTGCTGGCGGTGGGGGTGGAACCGCAACCGGCGAGAGCAACGAGGATGGCTGTAGCAGTGGCTGTCGGTAATAAACGAAATGATGGTAACATGGCAGTTGATGATTTTTACGTTAGGTTCAGTTGGATTCGCGAGTTATTAAGAAATATTCTCAATTATTTGCGAGCTCCTAATTCTACCTATTTGTGAGAAAATTTGGTAGATAATTTAAGACTTTCTTAACTAGAATCGCCGCACTCTGGGAGCGCAATTTGGGTTAAGCGATGACTTCAAATAAACCCATGCAGCCTGCTTCGGCGATCGTATCTTGATGGGGATGAAACATATATTTGCCGCTGTAGCCGTAGCTAAATTCTAAAATATGTCTTTCAGCTACTCCCATTGTAATTACATCTGTTCTTTCACTGGGAGTTAAAGTCATTCCGGTGCGATATACGTCAAAAAAATTGGCGTGCAGGTGAAAAGTCACTGCCGCTTCGTACTCAATCATGTTGAGGACATACAGCCGAACTAGCTGATTTTTGTATATGGAGATCGGGTTTTTCATGTAATAATTGGGTATCCCGTTAAAAGCGTAAAGTTCGTTTTTTTCGTCGTCATTTACGTCGTATCCTCCCATGATTAACACTATTTCATCTGCTGGAGGTCTGGCTTTTGGCGGATCGATAATGAACATTCCATAAAGTCCTTTACCGATGTGCCGCGTTACGGGTGCAACGTGACAGTGATATAGATGTAGCCCGTAGGGAAGTGCGTCGAATTCATAGATAAAAACCGCGCCGTTTCTGATCGGTTTAACGCCGTCCATTTCTGTGGGATGAACGCCGTGAAAGTGCAGCGAATGAGAATGTCCGGCTTTATTATAAAAAATAACGCGGATACGATCGCCCTCAGTTGCCCTCAATGTCGGCCCGGGCACGCGATTGTTAACGTTCCAAGTGTTGAAAGTGACGGCACTGTTAAGTTGGACGATCGAAGTATTAGCTTCCATGCGAAATTCCCGAACCGTGCGCCCGTTTTCGCGCGTCACCGTGCCGTAATCAAAATCCCGCGCAATTTGCATCGGGTTGATATTGCTAACTGCGACTGCATCTGCGGGCATTGGCGGTATTCTCGCCGCCGCCGGTCGTTTTTGGGTCAAATTTTGCAATGCGATCGCGCCGCCCGCTACCCCAGTGCCAGCTATTCCTAACTGTAGGAGTTGGCGGCGGCTCCAGTGCCCCGCTTGTTTCATGGCGGGACGATCGGATAAGTCTCCCATACTTCTTGAAAATAATTCTCAAAAATTTGATTGCATTTGAGTATAAGACATTTTCAGCTTGTTGTCAATAATTGTCAATTATCATCTCTTTCTGCGAAGTCAATCGATTTTAGATTTGAGATTTTAGATTTTAGATTTATTCCCGTCAGTCAGCCTGCGCGTTGGAATGAATCCGGAGGCTTGCGATCCAATTAGTTTCGGTCATAAAATTTCATGCTGATTTCATGTCAGTATGCGATCTTAGATGTGGGGTAGATGCTGCCGAGCGCTAACAATGTATAGAGATTGACCGCTGTAAATTAATCTTATGAGAGTTTTGCTAGTTGAAGACGAGCCAGATTTAGGAAAAGCGATCGAGCGAACCTTAAAGCAGGAAAAATATATAGTTGATTGGGCCCTTGATGGCAATGAAGCTTGGGAATATTTAGACAGTCAGTGGACGCAATACACCCTCGCTATTTTTGACTGGTTGCTGCCGGGATTGTCGGGAGTAGAACTGCTGCATAAATTGCGCGCAAAAAATAGTTTTTTGCCAGTTTTGATGCTGACAGCAAAAGACCGGATGGAAGATAAAGTCGCTGGATTAGATGCCGGGGCTGACGATTATTTAGTCAAGCCGTTCGGGATGGCGGAACTGTTAGCAAGGTTGCGGGCATTGCAGAGGCGATCGCCCCAAATTCAGCCCCAGCAGCTACAAGTAGGAAATCTCGCATTAGATTGCGGAAATCGAACTGCTTGTCATCTCGATCGCCACGGCAAAAATCAGACCATTTCGCTGACCAACAAAGAATTTCAACTGTTAGAATATTTTATGAAACATCCGAACCAAATTGTCACCACCGACCAAATTCGGAATCAGATATGGGAAGCAAGTGCAGATACCTTTAGTAATGTAGTAGCCGCTCAAGTGCGCTTGCTGCGGCGCAAACTCGAATCAGTTGGCTGCCCGAATTTAATTGAAACCGTACACGGCGTCGGATACCGGATGAGAAATTGAAATTAGGGCGGGCTCTCCGGTCGCCCCCACAATAAAATGTAATTTTTGTGGAACAGGCATCTTGCCTGTTCTTAACAATTATAGGACTAAGGCCAACTGGCACAAAGGTATGTAGTTGCGCTTCAGCGCTCTTTCCCAAGCTCAGAGCGCTTAGCCGTGTCAAAGTAAGTAACAAAGGTATGTAGTTGCGCTTCAGCGCTCTTTCCCAAGCTCAGAACCCCTCGCCGTGTCAAAGTAAGTAACGAGCCTACAAAGGTATGTAGTTGCGCTTCAGCGCCCTTTCCCAAGCAATTTTCCTTGATTGAAGTCTCAAAAATCGGAACGTGAAATAGGGGTTTTCGGCGTTTGTCAGGTTCAGATTTAACACGCAAGACAGGGCTAGCTAAGAGCGCTGAAGCGCAACTACATACCTAAAGTTGCACCCTTATTTGTAACAGTTGGCCTTAGTCCTAAATTATATAAAATCTAAGTTTAAATGAATCAAAATAAACTATTTAACCGAACTCGCTGGCAATTAGCCCTTTCCTACGCGGCAGTAATGGGTTTGATTTTAAGCTTGCTAGGATTTGGCGTATATAAGGCGATCGCCCACGCTCACTGGATCGCCATAGACCGCGAATTAGAATCGGTAGCGGGGACGCTACACGACAGCCTCGAAATCAAATTGCAGCAGCCAGGACGCCTAGAACCAATAGTCAATGAACTTTTGCCCAACCTCCGCATAATTGGAGCTAACGGCATTAAAGAACAGTTGCCCGACCGCCATATTTTAAGCGCTATCAACCAAAGCTATTATTATATCCGTTTATTTGATTATTCGGGGAAATTAATTGCGACCGCAGGCGCTTATCCAGAAGAATTACCACCAGAATTTAACTCCTATTACTGGCAAACAATAACTGACACCAAAGGCAATGTTTATCACCAAATTTCTGTAGCGCTACACACCAAAACACAGCAAGATTGGGGATATTTTCAAGTTGGTCGGAGCCTGCAAGAATTCAAAAATTATCTCCGTACAATCAAACTAATTTTAAAGTTGGGATTGCCGACTGCGTTAATTTTGGTAGGATTTTCTAGTTGGTGGCTGGCTGGATTGGCAATGAAACCGATTTATTCTTCCTACCGACAAATTCAACAGTTTACAGCGGATGCTGCCCACGAATTGCGGACGCCTTTAGCAGCATCCCAAGCAACAGTAGAATCAGCGCTGTTGATGTCTGAATTGGATGAAAAAGAAGCGCGGGAAATTTTGCGAACTGTAGAGCGGCAAAACCGCAGATTGACTCAGTTAGTGGCTGATTTGTTGCTGTTGGCGCGGATGGACTCTCAAGCGATATCGAATCGCCCTCAGCTTTGTTGTTTGAATGACCTGGTTAGTGATTTAGTAGAGGAATTGGCAGCTTTGGCGATCGCCTCAGAGGTAGCGCTAACATCCGAAATCCGCGTACAGCAGCAATTAAATGTTGTCGGCGACGCCGATCGACTTTACCGTTTGGTTGCTAATTTAATTGTTAATGCCATTCAATACACTCCGGCTGGGGGAAAAGTAACAGTTATTTTAGATTGCAGTCACCAGGAGGCGATCGTTCAGGTTCAAGATACTGGTATTGGGATGGCGGCGGCAGATTTAGAGCGAATATTCGATCGATTTTACCGAGTCAACAGCGATCGATCGCGCAATACCGGCGGTTCGGGACTCGGATTGGCGATCGCCCAAACCATAGCTAGGGCATACCGCGGCAGTCTCAGCGCCCGCAGCGAATTGGGTTCCGGCAGCACCTTTCTCCTGCGGTTGCCTTTGTGAGTTACTATGTGAGGGAAACCGAATCGTCTTTTTAGGGTAATCCCTTTTGCAGAAGATAGCGCGATCGCCGAAAATCATTAAGTAGTCAGTTGACAGTTGACAGTTGACAGTTGACAGTTGACAGTTGACAGTTGTTATTAGTTATTTGTTATTTGTTATTTGTTGGACTGAGCAACGAATAACTAATAACTAATAACAAATAACTAATAACAAATAACTAATAACTAATAACTAATAACTAATAACAACTGACTGCTGACTGCTGACTGCTGACTCCTAAAAAGTACCTAGCGAAAAATTATGACAGTTTTAGAACAGGGAACAATTTCAATCCATACCGAAAATATTTTCCCGATTATCAAGAAGTCGCTATACACCGACCACGAAGTCTTCTTGCGGGAACTAATTTCTAATTCCGTCGATGCCATTGCCAAACTCAAAATGGTTTCTCGTTCCGGCGAATACAGCGGCGACATGGGCGAACCGCAAATCAACATTGCGATCGACAAAGAAAACAAAACCCTCTCAATTTCCGATAACGGCATCGGCATGACCGCCGACGAGGTAAAAAAATACATCAACCAAGTCGCTTTCTCCAGCGCTGAAGAATTTATTCAAAAATACCAAGGCAGCGGCGACGACGCAATTATCGGTCACTTCGGTCTCGGTTTCTACTCTTCTTTCATGGTGGCGAAGAAAGTAGACATTGACACCCTTTCTTACCAAGAAGGCGCGCAAGCCATACACTGGTCTTGCGATGGTTCCCCCGCTTTTGAACTATCAGAATCTTCCCGCACCGAACGCGGCACTACTATTACTCTTACTCTCCAAGATGAAGAACAGGAATATGTAGAACCCAGCCGCATCAAGCAGTTAATCAAAACCTACTGCGATTTCATGCCAGTTCCCATCAAATTTGAGGGAGAGGAACTCAACAAGCACAAAGCAATTTGGCGGGAATCAGCCAGCAATTTGCAAAAAGAAGATTACTTAGAACTGTACCGCTACCTTTACCCGTTCCAAGACGAGCCGCTGCTGTGGGTACACCTGAATACAGATTATCCTTTCATTGTCAACGGGATTCTTTACTTTCCCAAACTGCGCCCGGATGTCGATGTTACCCAAGGCAATATTAAGCTATTCTGCAACCAGGTTTTTGTCAGCGACCACTGCGAAGAAATTATTCCGAAATTCTTGATGCCGCTGCGGGGAGTCATTGACAGTACCGACATTCCGCTGAACGTTTCTCGCAGTTCTTTGCAAAGCAATCGGACTGTGCGTAGAATCGCTGATTATATTGCGAAAAAAGTGGGCGATCGCCTGAAAGAACTCTACCGCGACGACCGTGACGAATACATCCGCTGCTGGCAAGATATCGGCACTTTTGTCAAGTTTGGCACTCTCAACGATGACAAGTTCAAAAAGCAAGTCGAAGATATTTTAATCTACCGCAGCACCTACGAACCAACAGCGGACAAGCCAGAAACTGTAACGCCAGAAGTGCAGGTGCAAACTGAGGAAGGAGATTTGTGGCAAGATGTAACTCCGAAGTCGGAAAGTTCTACTTCGAGGCAACCTTACACCACGCTGAAAGAATATTTGGAACGCAATCAAAAACGCCACGAAAATCGCGTGTTTTACTGTACGGAACCTGCGTCTCAAGCAACTTATGTCGCACTGCACAAAAGCCAAGGTTTAGAAGTGCTATTTATGGATTCTTTCATCGACACGCACTTTATCAGTTTCTTGGAAAGAGAATACTCAGATGTCAAGTTCTCGCGGGTTGATTCCGACATCGACGACACGCTAATTGACAAAGAGAAAGAAGCGGAAATTGTCGATCCGGCGACCAATAAAACTCGCAGCGAACAAGTTAAAGAAATGTTCCAAAAAGCTCTCAACAAGCCGAAAGTGAACATTCGCACAGAAGCTTTGAAGTCTGACTCTGCGGAGGCGACGCCACCTGCGATCGTACTTTTGCCGGAAGCTTTGCGCCGGATGCGCGACATGACGGCGCTTTTGCAGCAGCAAGCGGCAGAATTCCCCGAAGAACACGTTTTGCTGGTGAATACGTCTCACCCGCTGATTCAAAATTTGGCTAGTTTGAGTCAGGGTGCGATTATTCAAGGTGGCGGCGAGTCTCCGTCTGCCGAGTTGGCGAGTATGATTTGTCACCACGTTTACGACTTGGCTTTGATGGCCCAGAAGGGTTTCGATGCTGAAGGGATGAAGGATTTTGTCGAGCGATCGAATCAAGTGTTGACAAAATTGACTGAACGTGCAATGTAATTACCCCCCCCAACCCCCCCTTGCTAAGGGGGGGAGCAAGAGTTTATTTCCCTTGCTAAGGGGGGAGCAAGAGTTTATTTCCCTTGCTAAGGGGGGGAGCAAGAGTTTATTTCTATTGCTGAGCGGGCGATCCGGTGTTTTTTGTCCCCCCCTTAACAAGGGGGGCTAGGGGGGTTCTGCGCTGTTGCTATATAATAAAAGGCTGCACGCAAAAAAACGGTAATCTGGAGGGCAATATGTCACGGAAATGTCAGCTAACGGGAAAGAAGGCGAATAACGGTTTTGCGGTTTCTCACTCGCACCACCGCACTCACAAGTTGCAAGACGCAAATTTGCAGTGGAAGCGGATTTGGTGGCCGCAAGAGAAGCGCTGGGTAAGATTGCACCTTTCTACGAAGGCGATTAAAACTTTGCAACACAAGGGTTTGGAAATAATGGCGAAGGAAGCTGGAATTAACCTTTACAAGCTTTAAAAAAACTTGGTTAATTTATTATAAAAAGGGCGATCGTGCAAATTAACTCGCGCGATCGCCCTTACTTTTAGAGAAAAACCTTTACTAGAGCCATTTTCTGGCTTTCAGTAAATAAGTAGTCATCTGGCCTTTGCCTTTAACTTCGATCGCGCCGCGGTTTTCAAAGGAATACTTTTCTTGCAACTGTTGATAAGTTGTCTCTGTTACCTGAATACTCCCTGGCTTGCCGTGAGATTCCATGCGGGAAGCGGTGTTAACGGTGTCTCCCCACAAATCGTAAATAAATTTTTTAATACCGATGACTCCGGCGACAACCGGGCCGCTGTTGATGCCGATTCTGATGCTGAAAGCTTGGCTGTGCGTATTGCTGAAGTCAGTAATTGCCTGCTGCATATCCAAAGCCATTTCTGCGATCGCTTCTGCGTGATCCTGGCGAGGAACTGGCAGCCCTCCAACTACCATGTAAGCGTCGCCAATCGTCTTAATTTTTTCCAAACCGTGCCTTTCTGCTAGGTTGTCAAATGTCGAAAAGATGTCATTCAGCAAGGAAACTAATTGCGTTGGAGAAACTCGCGAACTGAGTTGAGTAAAACCTACTATGTCGGCAAATAAGACCGTAACATCAGCAAAAGTATCTGCGATCGTACTGTCTCCCCGCTTCAAACGATTTGCTATTTCTTCAGGCAAAATATTCAACAGCAAGCGTTCTGATTGTTCCTGTTGAACTCGCAGTGCATTTAAAGTATCATTGAGAGCATTAGTTCGTTCTTTTACTCTAAATTCTAACTCTTCATTCAGCTTGTAAAGCGCCATTTCAGCTCGCCTGCGGTCTGTGATATCCGTACCGACTCCCAGCATTCCCGCAAACTTTCCTGCCGCGTCAAACAGCGGTTTATTTGCCCACGATACCCAAACCAGCTCGCCGCTGCGCCGCATACTTTCATTTTCATTTCGCGTGTATTGTTCTGGGTTTTGCAAAATATCTCTCAACTTTGCTCCCAAGTCATTTCCTTTTGTATCTATCTCGGGAATAATTGTTCCCACTGCGTGTTTGCCAATTATCTCTTTTTCGTCGTAACCGAAAAACTTCTGTGCAAACTCGTTAAAAAAAGTAATATTTCCTTCCGTATCTATTTTTAAAATAATGCTGTTAGCATTTTCCACTAATTCCCGATACTTAATTTCGCTTTGCCGCAGCGAATCCTCTGCTGATGCGCGTTCGGCTACAGTGGCAGCCAACAGCAGTGATGTAACTACAATTACGCTCATAAAAGCCTGCAAAAACAAGATAGCCTGATTGATATTTTCCGCTTTGGCAATAAAGGGGCCGCCTCCCTGAGAACCGCCCCAAATGGCGATACTGGATACAATGAAAGATGCTAAAACAGCCCCGCCCTGGCCGAATTGAATGGTTGCCCAAATTACCAATGGAAATGGCAAGTATTCGAGGGGATAACCGGAGAGATTACCTTCACTTTTTGAGTTGTATACTAGCCAACTGACTGTTACTAATAACAGCAGGCATATTCCGGCACCAATTCGATTTGCAATTGTTTTCCTGCCTGTATTTTGTGAATTGCGTGCCGCTTGTTTTTTGTATATAATCAGCAGCAAGGGAGTAAAAATCAAAACTCCCAATGTATCTCCCAGATACCAATTCCACCGAATTTGCCAATATTCGCTCCAGTCAACTAAACCAGTTACACAGAGGCGCAGCGTGCCGAGAGTGCAGTTGATTTGAGTGGCAACTACAGCACCGCAAAAAACTAAATTGACTACATCGATGAGCCGATCGAGTGAGGGGCGAAACTTGAGCTTTTGCAGCAAAGTAAATGCGAACAAAGCTTGTAAACAAGCGCACAAAGCACTAATTGTTGCACTTGTTAAGGAGATATTCAGGTTAATAGTCTCGTAAAAAAATACGCCTAAAGCTATTCCCGGCCAAACGCGCCGACCAAATAATAAAATTGCAGCTTGTGCAATTCCTGCGGGCGGCCAGACGCAGGTAGCTAATTTATTTACACCTGGGATTGAAACTGCTATTTTTGCTCCTAAAGCGTAAGCAAAAGCAACGGCAGCTATTTTTGCTAAGTATTGCCAATTTGTAGATTGAGCAAATCGCAGAAACAGATTTTTGTTTGGGTTCATACTGAGTTTTATATTTTTAACTAACTATAGCAACCGCGCCGGACTATTAGGAGATTTTCAATTGCTGAAACATGAGTTCTTATATTGCTTATTCCTTCTGCCTTCTGCTATACTTTCATGCCTGTAAGAAAATAAGTGTTCATCTCTCCTTTGCCTTTGACTTTAATTGTGCCGCGACTTTGCAATAAATACTTGTCTTGCAATCGCTCATAAGTTGCAGGCGTGACTTGAATATACCCCGGCAAGCCGTGGGATTCTATGCGGGAAGCGGTATTAACGGTGTCTCCCCACAAATCGTAGATAAATTTTTTGATGCCAATGACTCCGGCGACAACCGGGCCGCTGTTGATGCCGATTCTGATGCTGAAAGCTTGGCTGTGGGTATTGCTAAATTCGGTAATAGCCTGCTGCATATCGAGGGCCATTTGGGCGATCGCCACTGCTGGGAATCGAAGAAAATGATTTAGCTTCAGATTTATATCGAGTTTTAAGTTTTAGGGAATTTCACATTTGGTCTTTAAAGTTCACAGCAGAAGGAAGAAGGAAGAGGGAAAAACAAATAAGCAAGCTAATGTAGGGCGATGCACACCGCACCTTACCCTATACGTAGGGCGCTAATGTAGGGCGATGCACACAGCACTTTACCAATTAAAAAGTCTTAGTTGATGGCGGCTTCAATCCACTGTTTCAAAGTAGAATTTACTTCATCAATGAGAATTTCATGTGATTTGTGATTGGCTCTTTCCACGACTTCAACTTTGCCTGCTTTCAGCGAACGACCCGGAACAATGCGATAGGGAATGCCGATTAAATCAGCATCTTTGAATTTAACTCCGGCTCGTTCGTCGCGGTCATCGAGTAAGGTTTCAATGCCAGATTGGTTGAGTTCTGCGTAGAGTTTTTCGGCGACTTCTATTTGTTGGGCGTCGGAAATATTGGGGATGCTAATAATGGCGTGATACGGGGCGATCGCCACCGGCCAAATTATCCCGTCTTTGTCGTAGGATTGTTCTACGGCCGATTGAGCTAGCCGCGACACGCCGACGCCGTAGCAGCCCATAAGAAAGGGCATTTCTTCGCCTTGTTCGCTGGTGTAGGTGGCGCCCATTGCTTGGGAGTATTTGGTGCCTAATTGGAAGATGTGACCCACTTCGATGCCTCTGGCGCTTTGCAACGTTTGTTCGGGGTTGTGCACGGCCCGATCGCCTTTTTTGGCAGTTCTGACACCCACAACCGTTGCTGGTAGCGGAAATTCTTGATTCCAATTGGCCCCGACAACGTGGTATCCTGATTCGTTAGAACCAGTGACAAAGTTTGTCAGGTCAACTGCGGTGCGATCGACTAAACGCAAAAACTTAGAGTTTACCTCCTTGCTTCCAGCGATATAATCATCAGCAACATCGGGAGCCATATAACCGAGAGGTAAAGATTTAGCAGCCCATTTCCGCTGAGCTTCCGCATCGGGAACAGTCAGAAATAAAACAGTTTTAGCTTGATAATTGCCCGCTAACTTCGTCAACTCATTCAGCAACTTTACCTGATTCACATCTTGGTCGCCGCGAATGCTTACCAATACCAAAACAGTCATGCCATTGTCGTAAACAGCTTGGTAAAGCACATTTTTGACAACTTGCGTCGGAGAACATTTCAAAAATTTGCAAAGTTTATCAATTGTTTCAGTTCCCGGCGTTTCCCGCTTTTCAAAAGTGGCAAAGGGCGACGGTTCGGCATCAGCAGGCATCGATACAGCCTTTTCCACATTAGCTGCATACTGACCGTCTTCAGTATAGAGAACTTCATCTTCTCCCGCTTCAGCCAACACCATAAACTCTTGAGAACCAGAGCCGCCAATTGCTCCAGAATCAGCATCTACTGCTCGGAATTGCAAGCCCGATCGGCGCAGCATATTGCTGTAAGCTTGAGCCATATCCTGATAAGTTTTTTTCAAACTTTCTTCGTTAGTGTGGAAAGAATAGCCATCTTTCATAATGAATTCGCGACCGCGCATCAACCCAAAACGCGGGCGAATTTCATCGCGAAACTTAGTTTGGATTTGATAAAGATGCACAGGTAATTGCCGATAGGAACGAATCATATCTTTAGCAATTGTAGTAATTACTTCTTCGTGAGTTGGCCCCAGTCCCAATTCTCGCTGCTGCCTGTCTGTCATGGAAAACATAATACCTTCCGCTTGAGTATAGGTATCCCAGCGGCCGGATTCCCGCCACAAATCTGCCGGTTGCAATTGCGGGAGGAGGCATTCTTGAGCGCCGGTAGCGTCCATTTCTTCGCGCACAATTTGAGATACTTTTTTGAGAACTCGCCACATCAAAGGGAGATAAGCGTAAAGGCCGCTACCGATGCGCCGGATGTATCCGGCACGGAGTAATAGTTTGTGGCTGGGAATTTCTGCTTCTGCCGGGTCTTCGCGCAGGGTGACAAAAAGCATTTGAGAGAGTCGCATAGCTGATTTCCTTAAAATACCGGATGATTGTAATTTTAGATCAACTTCTGATATTATCAGAACTAAGCCCGATTTGATTAAATATATGAATAAAATTTGGCAAAACTACGAAAAAGGTATGGCAGTATTTGATAATTGTCACTCTCCTACTGTGCAATCTCAGTGGCTTGCCTTAAAAGATGAAATAGGAGAATTTATTCGAGAACCTAATTTAAGCGAAATTTGGGATATTGTTCATGCTGCTGGTCGATTGCTTTACAAAATAATCGGAATTCCCTTATATTTACTGGCCTATCCTACTGTTCGCAAACACAGCAAACGTTTCGAGGAGTACGGATGTATTCGCAGCATTCGCAACTGTGAGGGTAAATGCTGCAAACAGTTGACAGTTGACAGTTGACAGTTGACAGTTGACAGTTGACAGTTGACAGTTGACAGTTGACAGTTGACAGTTGATGGCGAGGTTTTTAAACAGTTGATAGCTAAAAATTATCATGACCAGATTCATCCACGACCAATTTGCCAAACAGTATTTGAAAGAACTATTAACCCCTCTCGGTAATGTAGAAACCAGCCGGGATGTTGCTGGAGAAGTGAGGCAGATTGACGTTTTATTTTCCCCGAAACCGGAACCGGAAGTCGAACCAACAGCCCTCGGCATTCTGGGTCAAATAGCAGCACAACCCGCTGTATTTGAACCCTTCCGCAGTCCAGTCCAGATCGGAGAAATTCGCAGTTGTCTGGGCAAACTCTTCGATATCCACGCCGAATTTGAACGGGCCGCAGTTAGAGACAATACCCGGATTGCAGAGGCAGACTTGCCCCAACTCTGGATACTGTCGCCGACTGTTTCCGATACGATGCTAGCTGGATTTCGAGCCCTTCCCGAACCGGAAAATTGGGTAAATGGAGTTTATTTTTTGGGCCCATCTCTGAAAGCAGCGATCGTTGCCATTCACCAACTGCCCCGCACTCCCGAAACGCTGTGGCTGAGAGTTTTAGGGAAGGGAAACATGCAGAAGCAAGCTATTGCCGAATTGAGAGAATTACCCTCAGATAATGTGTTTCGGGTGAGTGCGTTAGAATTGTTGTACAACTTGCGAACTATTTTAGAAGTCCGCCAAGACATAGATCGAGAAGATCGGGAGTTAATTATGGAACTGTCACCCCTCTACTTGCAACGGCTGGAAGATGCAACTCAGCGCGGTATGCAGCAAGGTATTCAGCAAGGTATGCAGCGCGCTCAACGCCTGATGGTTGAGAGTATGCTACAAGTAAAATTTGGCGAGATTGATGAAGAATTAGCCCAAATAATCGAGCCTTTGATTCAGCTAGAAACCCTCGATCGCACGCGACTAATTAGGCAGCTCGATCGCTCTGAATTACTAGCTCGTTTCGATGCGTCGAAAAACCAACCGGAATCCTAACTCAGCAGCGCGCTCTACGATATGTAGGGTGCGCTAAATATCACTTTACTATTTATTATCGAGAAAATCTGGAGTTAATTATGGAACTATCACCCCTCTATTTACAACGGCTTGAAGAAGCAACTCAGCGAGGTATCGAGCAAGGTATTCAGCAAGTTATTCAGCAAGGTATCGAACAAGGTATTCAGCAAAGTAAACGCGAGATTCTTGAGAGTATATTACAAGTAAGATTTGGCGAAATTGATGAAGAATTAGCCCAAATAATTGAGCCTTTGATTCAACTAGAATTTCTTGAAATCGCGCGACTGAGTATGCAGCTCGATCGCCCGCAATTACTCGCTCGTTTTGAGCCTAAAAATCAAACAGAATCCTAAGTTAATAGCGAACTCTACAATATCAAGTCAAGTGCCTCGCACTTTACTACTATAGATAATTGGTGGCGATCGCCCCCCGCCTCAAACTTGCCGCTTTTATGCTAACTCGGCTGCTACCAGTCGCATAAAAACTAATTTCTGACTTTAGACGGATTTATTTTTTAGCTTCCACAGGCATAATAAGCAGTAAGGATGAGAACACTAGAGAACTAAATTTACTACTCATCCTGATTTCACTAATAAGGGCTTCCGTAAGATTAAGCCTGACCCAAACAAACCATCATCTAAAGATTACAAAATACCCTCTAAAAAAATTGGGGGATATTTTCTATCTGCCGAGTTAGGCATAAAACAAACTGAAGGAGGTAATTTATGTTTGAAAGCGAGTTATTAATGTCGCTGTACAGTCCCAAATTCAATATTGCTCAAATGCCAGTAGAAATAGATGCGCGATTTGACCACCCCGATATCGGAGGGCTGATGTTTTTAAGCCCGCAGTTTTTCGTGGCATTAATCGCCGGAGTCATTATGGCTTTCGGCTTCCAATTCCTGTTAACAAATTTCTCTATCGCCGCCAAAATCTCAAATTGGGACGAGGCTTTACCCGACGATGACGATGATGGCGAGTCCGAAAGTTTAGGCACTAAAATTCGCAAGACTGAAGGTCTAGTCGGGGGTTGGATTTTAGTCACAGTTAATCTGGCTTTATTTTTAGCTTGTTTTCTGGCAGTCAAACTAACTTCAATTGCCTCGGTAGACGGAGCGGCAATTATTGGTGTAGTTATTTGGTCTGCGTATTTTTTAACGCTGGTGTGGCTAGGTTCTAGCGCCGTCGGTTCTATGATCGGTTCCTTGATAAAAACTGCTTTTTCAGGCGTTCAAGGCGTCATGGGTACTGCTGGTGCAGCGATCGGCGGCAAGATGGCCAGCGACCAAATGGTCAACACTGTAGAGGCATCTGTTGCCGCTGTCCGCCGCGAGTTGAGTTCGGCTGTAGACACGGAGAGCATTCGCGAAACAGTGCAAGATTATGTGGGTTCTTTGCAGTTACCGAAACTAGATGTTAAGGAAATTCGCAGTCAATTTGAAAAGTTGCTGGGCGATGCCGATATCAAATCTCTTGCGGGAAGCGATGTTCTGAAGAATGTTAACCGCCAGACTTTTGTGGATTTAATTAGCAGCCGCACCGACTTTTCTAAGGAAGAAATAAATCAAGTTTCCGACCAACTCGAAGGCGTTTGGAAGCAAACATTCGGCAAGCAGCAAGGGCAGAAAGACCCGAATTTAGAGTTGGTTGATTTTCTCAAGTTTGCGGCTCCCGATTTGCTGAAGTCTGACGAACTAAACGCCAAGCTGTCTCAAATTCTGGAAAGTAGGGAAAACAAATCGGAATCCAGCAGCGGCATGAAACGAGCGATGCAGTTGGGTGTCGAAGCTCTTGTGGGTACTGTTTTATCGCGGACGGATTTGTCGGATTTGGATGTGGAAAAAATCTCCGGTCAGTTGCAGCAACTGACAGCAAAAGGCACGGAAAAAGCTAAATCTTTGGCTTCTCAGGTGGGCGACAAAGTGCCTGCGCTGCCTTTCAATACAGCTAAGGCTGATGTGGAAAACTACTTGATGAATGCCCAACCTTGGCATCTCAACCCGGAGACAATCAAGCAGGAATTTAGGGATGTGATTTACGACCCGGAGGCTTCTCCTGGGGCAGTTTTGCGCCAGTTAGAGCAGTTTAATCCCGATTATTTTGTAGGGATTCTGGGCCGCCGCGAGGGGTTTGCTCCCGAACAGGCGACGGAAATTGCTCAACAGCTTGAAAGTGTCCGCCAAGAAGTGTTGGAAATTGTGCGAGATGCTGCTGGTAAAGAACAGTCTCAAGATTTGCGGAGCCGGATTGAGAATTATTTGCGATCGACCGGCAAGGAGGAATTGAATCCTGAAGGTATCGAGCGGGATTTCCAAGCGCTTTTGGAAGACCGGGATGCTGGTTTTGAGGCTTTGCGCGATCGCCTGTCCCAGTTTAACCGCGATACTTTGGTGCAGTTGCTCGGTCAGCGGGAAGATTTCAGTCCAGAGGAAGCCGATCGGTTAATCGGGCAGCTCGAAAGTTCGCGCGATCGAGTAATTTCAAGAGCTCAAGAATTGCAAGAGCAAGCGAAATCGAAAGCGCAAGAATTGCGGCAAAAGGTGGAAGACTATCTCCGCAATACTAATAAGGAAGAACTCAATCCTGAAGCGATCGAGCGCGAGTTTCAAACGCTGTTAAACGACCCGGAAGCCGGATTTAAAGCGCTGAGAGAACGCTTGTCTCAATTCGACCGCGATACGCTGGTGCAGTTGCTGTCACAGCGCCAAGACCTCAGCGAAGAACAGGTAAATCAGGCGATCGACCGGATCGAATCTGTGCGCGACAACATTATCAACGCGCCGCAAATAGTGGCGGATAAAGCTAAGAAGCAGTACGAGGAAGTTACTGCAAAAATTGGCGAGTACCTGCGGAATACAAACCTGGAAGAACTCGATCCAGAAGCCATCAATCGGGATTTGACTAAATTGTTTGAAAATCCGAAAGAGGGTGCTTTGGCACTTCGGGAAAGACTTTCTCAGGTCGATCGCGAAACTTTAGTTAAGCTGCTTTCGCAGCGGGAAGATTTGAGCGAAGAACAGATAAATCGGACGATCGATCGCGTGCAAAATTCGATTCGCAGCATCGTGAAATCGCCCCGCCGCTTGGCATCTCGCGCTCAAAAAACAGTCCGGGATTTCCAAGGAAATTTGGAAAATTACTTGCAGAATACCAACAAGGAAGAGCTGAATCCTGAAGGGATCAAACGCGATTTGCAGTTGCTGTTTAACGAACCGGGAGCGGGGATGCAAAGTTTGGGCGATCGCGTGAAGCAGTTCGATCGATCGACTCTGGTAGCATTGCTGTCGCAGCGGGAAGACATCTCGGAAGAGGAAGCTAACAAAATTGCCGACCAAATTGAATCTGTCCGCAACCAAATTGTCGAACAAGTTCAAATGGTTCAGGACAAGTTTCAGTCAGCAATCGACGGTATTTTCGCGAAAATTCGGGATTACCTCAATTCGCTCGATCGACCGGAGCTCAACTACGAAGGCATCAAGCGGGACTTCCGCAAAGTGTTTGACGACCCGCAGGCCGGATTTGACGCGATTAAAGAGCGTTTAGGTGAGTTCGATCGCGGTACTTTAGTTGCCCTGCTGAGTTCTCGTTCCGATATTTCCGAGACAGACGCTCACCGAATTGTTGACCAAATTGAAGGAGCCCGGGACAGCGTTTTATTGCGCTCGGAACGCCTGCAAACTGAAGCCAAAAAACGCATCAAAGAGATCAAGAAAAAGACCAAGCAGCAAGCAGAAGATGCGCGCGAAGCGGCAGCAGCCGCAGCTTGGTGGCTGTTCGGTACGGCTCTAACTTCTGTGGTTGTTTCGGCTTTGGCTGGAGCAATAGCAGTCGGCGGTATTTCGGGTTTGTTTAGCTAGACTTTAAACGAGTTTCAATTAACTTTCTCCTGATTCTTCTAGGCTGGCTATTTGCCAGCCTATTTTCGGCTCTACCGAACCTAGTATGTAAAAAAGTTAATAATTTTTATAAAAATTAACTATAAAATATAAACATTAGGCGCTGGCAAAGCAGTTATATATTGACTTACAGGGCTTTTTGTAGTATAATAAAGTTAGATTTTAGAGAAATTAAGATAAAAATTATACCTATGGCTTCCAATCCTCAACTTCATCTAATGACGAAACTCCTTAATATTGAGGGAGTGACCGTCAAAAGTTATCAGATTATTGAAAATATAGGAATCACGATTTACTTAGATAATAACAACAAAAAAGCCATTTGTCCCGACTGTGGGAAGAAAACTGATAAACTCCATCAAAATCATTATTATGTAGTGAGGGATTTGCCGTTTGGAGAGCAAAAAGTATATTTACAAGTAAATCGCCGTCAGATGAGGTGTGAAGGTTGCCCAAAAAAATTTAGTGAAGACTTAGAATTTGTTAAAAAAACTAGAACCTATACAGAGAGGTTGAAAAAAAAGATTTTGTCAGAATTATTAGAAAGCGATATTAAAAATGTGGCTCAAAGGAATGGAGTCAGCGAACAAGAAATAGAAACCATGTTAAAAGAATGGGGAAAGGAATTGATCGGACAAAAACCATCAGGATTAAAAAGGCTAGGAATTGATGAAATTGCTCTAGTAAAAGGACAGAAAAATTATTGTGTAGTTTTAGTAGATATCGATAAAAAAATTATAGTAGGAATGGTCAAAAATCGAACTCAAGTGGAAATACAAAAATACCTAGAAGCCTGGGGAGAAGAGGTTTTAGACCAAATAGAAGAAGTCAGTATAGATATGTGGAAACCTTATAAAAATGTCTCAGAAGCTTTAATGCCACAAGCAGAAGTTGTGGCCGATAGATTTCATGTTATGAAGCAAGTAAATGAAGAATTAGATGGAGCTAGAAAAAAGATTAAGAAAGCAGCCGTTGCCTTAAAAAATAACTCGGAAAAATCGCGACTACTCTCCGGAATAAAAAAAAGTAAATATGTCTTACTAAAAAATGAAGAGGATCTCACTGACCTCGAAAAAGAGCAGTTAGAATCACTCAAAAAAGTTGCTCCTACATTACAAAAAATGCATCAAATGAAAGAAGAGTTTAGACAAATTTTTGAAGCCCCAAAAGATTGGGTAGAAGGATTATTTAGTTTAAGTGATTGGTTAAAAGATGCAATTTCCGTTTTCCCCAAAAGCTGTGGGACAATTATTAGGTGGATTGGAGAAATTATTGCGTATTTTGATCGGAGGACTACTCAAGGAGTTGTGGAAGGAATTAATAACAAATTAAAGCTCATCAAAAGAAAAGGCTATGGGTTTAGAAATTTTGACAACTTTATTCTTAGGAGCTTCTTACATTGGCATTTTGCTAGTTAGTTTTACATACTAGGTTCGGTAGAACCCTATTTTCTTGGGAATGCGTATTATCATATGTCGGGTTGATATCAATTCCGGCTGCACCGGAATGATAAGCGAGGACACGGCACTGCCGTGTCCCTACCACGATCAATTGTAGGGACACGGCACTGCCGTGTCCTCCGTTTATATCATTCCGATGCTAACGGAATTGATATGATTTAGTGGCATTGGAATTACTATGCAGTGCGAGCGTCCTCGCTCGCGATCTATACCGCGAGCGAGGACGACGTGAGCGCTGACATTATCCAAATATATGATTCCGATGCCACCGGAAATGATATTATTTATCGCCGATAAAATTAGGAGGAAATACTTTAGATAAATCTAGGGACAAATCCCCAAAATTAGGGAGGGCAACTGTCTCGTTAGGCAGAAAAATTCTCTTGACGCGATAACCAAATTTGCCTTGCGAATTCTGATACGGATCGCTGTAACATTCCAAACAAGTTTCTAATAAGTTAAATATCCAATAGTCAGAGATACCCGCTTCAGCATAAAGGGGCAACTTGACCTGTTTGTCGTAACTCAAAGAAGAGTCTGCAATCTCAATCAGTAACAATATATCCGCTCTTGTGGGATGAGAGGATAAATAGTCATCAGGGCGATTTTGGACGATCGCGCGATCGGGTTCTGGTTCGCTGTCATCCGGCAGAATAATCGGTTGTTGTCCTCGCAGTGTCGCCCGTTCTCCCAGCAGCTTAAATAACTCGCGTTCCAAGCGTGTCTCGCAAACTGAATGAGCGGTACCTTTAGCTGCCATTTTCACAAGTTCTCCATTAATTAACTCAACTCGATCGTCCTCACCAAAGAACCCCAGTTCTGTCAGGCGGTGATATTCCGCTATGGTGAAGCGTTTTGCAGTTGCGATCGACATAACAGCCACCTCAATACAGGTCTGTTGCGATTATAGGCGATCGTCGATCGGCTAAACAATGCTAATCAGGAGTACAGCTCACAACAATATTGTCAAATTTGCCTCATCCTTTGGTTGCAAATTTTCCCTATTTTGGTGAATTTACTTGACGAACTTATGTTGGGAACCATCTCTGTCTTAAGCAAGATTCTAGCATCACTATTTATTAGATACTTTAATTAAGTAGCAAACAAAAGTTTTCTCACAAATAAGAAAACTGAGCAATACATATTATTTTGGAGGCTTGAATGACTTTTACTACCAGTGCTTACGACCAAGGAAAAGCAGATATTCAGAGCTTGAGTGTAGACGACCAATTAGGTTTGCTGTGGTTTGTTTACACGAAAATGGGCAAGTCAATAACGCCAGCAGCTCCCGGTGCTTCCGGTTCCGAAATCGCTCAGGGTTTGTTCGAGCAAGTCAAGCCGCTGCCCCACGAAGCACAACTACAAGTAATGCGCGACATTGCCTCAAAAGCCAATACAGAAATCAGCCGGATGTACGGTTCAATGAGTCCTGAAACCAAGCTGGCTTTTTGGTATTTCCTAGCAGTAGGAATGGACGAAGGAACTATTATTCCCGTGCCTCCCGACTATCAACTTCCCGAAGCAGGAAAAGCTTTATTAGGAAAGATTGAGGGCATGGACTTCCAGCAGCAAATTGATTTCCTTCGCGGCACAATTTTAGAAATGGGTGCTGAAGCCGCTCCGGGTGCTGGCATTTAAAAATAGGACTTATACTAATTCTCCAAACTCATGCAACAGTATCTGTAGGGTGCGTCGCCATCAAAAATTTTAAATAATATCCACAATCTTTGAGCGACGCACCGGTGCAGAATAATGAGCGTAAACAAACCCACACTCATCATTGTTGCTTTGTGGAGGCGAGAATTGGTATTACGAAAAAAAACCCGGTTTCTAGGAGAATATTGGGTGCGACAACGAGGCATCTAGGAAGAAACCGGGTTTTTAGCCGTTTGATGCGTAAGTCCTCAAAAATACAGCGTATTCCAGGTTTGTGAAGTGTAGGGACACGGCAGTGCCGTGTCCCTACAGGGAAGCTCACTGGCGGGTGTAGTTCATAAATGTGGAATCTGCTGTATTAGTAAGTAGCTCAAACTAATACGCCGCGCCAGAAACCGGGTTTCTGGCTGTTCTGTTTTTTTAGGTTTACTGCGAATATCCGCACTTTACAGCTAATAACTGAATTCAAGGGATCTGTTTCCCACAACTTCCGGCGCACCTGCAATTAAACGCATATCTTCGCAGCCAAGAGTTAGCAATGGCTGACCTAAGTTTAAACTGGCAAAAGGACTTTCTTCTGCCACTTCTAACTGGCCTCTAATCAAGCCGATTCGAGAGCCAAATTCTCCTTTAAACAACAGCAAATTGCTGCGGTTAGCGCTAAAAAACTTTCCGCTCAAAGACAGCGGTAAAGCTAAACTTTGCTGGGTGTAATTGAGACTGCACAGTTGACAGTTTTCTTGGCGAACTGTGACGCGGTAGCCTAGCGGTGCTGCCTTTACCGAATCGCTGCCTTCCCAACTAAATGTAGCTAATTCTTTAGGAAGTCCCCAAATTTCGCGCCCGCCGGCTACCGAGTTAGGATTGTCTACGTAGATGTGGGAAATCCAAGCGCCCCATTTTCCTGCATAATTGACGATCGCGCTCACTACAATTAACTCATTGTACTCCATCACCGAACCCAAGCCGTAGGAGGATATATAAATGCCACCTAGCGTTTTTCCCGGCAATAAAGAGACAATTTCTAACTCAGAAGGAACCAAGGGGCGCACTCGTGCCACATCTACCAATTGTAAAGTCTGAACAGCATAACCTTGCAGATTCCAAGGTGCAGGTGGATATACCATTTTTAGCGCTCAAATGTATAATTTGATATTTATTTTAACTTGGCTTATCAAAAAGCAACAGTTTTTGGTATCTCTTTACAAAATCTTAGTAATTTTACATATAAAAAAGATTAATGTATTGATGGCAGGCAAACAGTTGACATTCGAGATCAAGTTAAATATGCTCTATCTAGTGAATATTTAGAAGGAAACCTAAACCTGTATGCTGACATCTTACAAACCAGATGTTTTCGATAGTTTAGAGCATTTTTTTACGGCTAGAGACCTGCTAGAGCAAGCCCAAGACAACATGACAGAACTGGGTGCTATTATCCGCCGTCACGGCTTGCAAAAGCAAGTAGGTATTTGCTTGCTTCACAAACACTTTGACCTGGCGGATAACGAAAGGTTGGTCGAAGAGTTTGACGGCAACAGTGCTTATGTCAAGCCGACGGCAGAATACGGCGATGCTATTCCATATATGTGGAAGGTTGAAAAAGATCGAGCATCAGGCAACTGGGTTTGGTTTCCCTTAGAATTTGTCCGCGTTAGTGAAGCTGTGTCGGCAGCAATTAAACGGTCAGAAGCAGTTGTCAATAACTCAGAATTTCTCAATGAAATAGCAGGTAAACTGTCCGAATTGGGGATGACTGATATGTTCGGCATCAGCATTTTGCACCGAGATGCAATTAAAGTTGCTGAGGGCGAAATTTTGGTAGAAAGTACAGACGATGAAGCCCGCGTTTTGACTCTTTCCTCAGTTCCCCGGCCGGATATTGACCCCGCAACTTTAACGCAAACTCTCTGGCAGTTTCCCCATGCTGAAGGGTTTGAGGTGGGAGCGATGTGTACTCACTGCACTCACTGCACCCATTGCACTCATGAGGGATGAGGAAGATTACTAAAGGATAAAAAGTACATGGCAGAGGTAGGGACACGGAAGTGCCGTGTCCCTACGGGGAGCGATAGGCGGGTGTACTTCATAAACTTGGAATCTGCTGCATTGCAGGTTTGCACTTCGCACCTTACCGCTATAAGTAGCACCTCAAACCACTTTTTACCTAAGTTCTGAAACTCAGAAGAAAAAACTCAAGTCCAGACTAAAAACTGTTTTTTTTTGAGAATTGCGATTAATCAATATTAAATAATGTCCAGTCTCCGTCAAAGTATAGTAATTTATCGCTGCCAAAATCTGGAGTCAGAAACAACAGAACCAGAGTTGCAAATTCCTAGAGTGCGGCTGAGTTCGGGCACGCAGCTAGCTTTTGACAGCGTACCCGATCGCATTCAGTATTGCCAAGAGGCTTTTATGCCAAAAGAACCTTGGAGGGAACCGACACCGGCAGAGTCTGCACTGCTTTGGGTTCATGAACCCCCACCGCAATATTCTGGTGTAGGAATTGTGCGTTTACCTGCGGATGTTTTAGCTTTGTTTGCTGCTGCCGGTATCGCTTCGCTAACAACTCCGCTACAGGTTGCTGAGTTTAAATCCGAGGACAAATGTCGGCAGGCACTCGATAAATTAATTGAGTATTTTCAGCCTTTTTGTCTGTCGGATGCGCCGCCGATTATTAACGGTATGGGAGGCAGGCAACCGGGATTGAGTACGGCAACAATTGATAATAAACGGGGCTGCCGCAACGGTTTGCATACTGATAATTGGGACGGGTTGCCGCTGGTGAAAAAGCAGGAGGCTACTAATCGGATTTGCGTGAATTTAGGGCGGGATAGCCGTTACTTTTTGTTTGTGAATTTGACTGAGATGGACATTTTTGAAATGCTGGGGTGCGGTGATTCTGATATTGGAAAACCTTGGACGCGACAGTTAACCAATGAGTTTATGCAGCGCTATCCAGAATATCCGGTGGTGAAGCTGAGAATTGCACCGGGCGAGGCTTATATTGCACCGACTGAGAATATGATTCACGATGCTTCTACTGCCGAAATGAAGCATTTAGATGTTAAGGTGATGATGCGCGGTTATTACAGGATTCCAGCATGAGTTTTGCCGTTAGCGAAGCCCTCGGAGACGATCGCACTTTTACAGATACTGTTAGAGATAGTTTGAAGGATGAGGGAAAATTGCAAGAGTCGATCGCCCTTTACGAACAGTCGATCGCCCAAAATCCCAATTCGCCCTCAGCTTACCACAATTTGGGAAAAGCGCTGCAACAAAACGGGCAAATTGCCGAAGCTGTCGCCTGTCACCAAAAAGCCATTCTCCTCCAACCAAACTTTACTGCTGCTTACTTCCCCTTGCTGTACGCGCCGCTGCCTAAAGATTCTCCTTTGATTGACAGCCTGGTTGCTCTTTACCGCGAAGTTATCGAGATTTTGCCAAATTTTCCATTAGCTTACATTAACTTGGCTGTAGCGCTGAGCAAGCAGGGAAAAATTCAGGAGTCGATCGGGCTTTTTCAAACCGCGGTTCGTTTGCAAACAGTCGCATCTCGCCCGCAACTGTCGCAAGTAGAATGGAATTGGGCCTCATCGCGATCGGCAGATTTCATTATCATCGGTTCTCCCCGTTGCGGCACAACTTCTCTCTACAAATATATCACTTCGCACCCTCAGATTTTACCGGCAGCCAATAAAGAAATCTGTTTTTTTTCAGAACATTTCAACAAGGGAATAGCTTGGTATAGATCGCATTTCCCGCCATCAATAGACGCGCATCATTTTTTGACAGGAGAAGCAACTCCGACTTATCTCACTCACCCGCTGGCTGCGGAAAGATTGCACGGTTGTTTGCCCAAAGTTAAGCTGATTGTGATTTTGAGAAATCCGGTCGATCGGGCTTTTTCGCACTATCAAATGCTAGTGAGACGCGGTACGGAAGGCAGAAGTTTTGAAAAGGCGATCGGTTCCGAGTTGCAATTGCTTGATGGCGCAACCGAAACCAGCTTAGAAGATAGAAATCATTGGAAAGATTGTCATTATATTTATAAGAGTCTTTATGCTTGCAGTCTCAAACAGTGGATGAGAATTTTTCCCAGGGAACAGTTTTTGATTTTGCAGAGTGAAGAATTTTATGCCAATCCGGCTGCGACACTCAAACAAGTTTTTGAGTTTTTAGATTTGCCAGATTTTCAACTCGGGAATTATCAAAAGTACAACGGTGGTGATTATCAGCCTGCGGATGATGTTGTCAGCCAGCGATTGCGCGAGTATTTTCAGCCGCACGATCGCAAATTAGATGAATATTTGAATTCTGTAGGGGCTGGTTTTACCCACCATACGTGGCTGTAACTAAAGATTTAAATAAACCCGCCCCCACAGATATTATCAGCGTTTATCCGCTTAGGAATGAGAATTAAATAACTTGCATTTTTTGTAGGTTGGGTTGAGGAACGAAACCCAACCCCACGCTTGATTGTTGGGCGGAGTGAAACGGAGGGTTCGTGCCACGGGCCCAACCTACGGAAGTTATTTAATCCACGATCCTTAAATCAGCGGTTAAAGACCTGCAAATCTACTTACTAGCATAACCCGTACTTACCAAAAACTCCCGCAACTTCCCAAAGAATTGAGTGCGATCGCGCCCTTGATAAACCCTCTCCAACAACTGCCAACCTTCCGCCTCCTGGCCCATGACATACTTGGTTGCCATGAAGGCCGCCAAAACCCCTTTCGCCTCCCCATTTTCACTCAGACGCTTGTTAGATTCCAGCCAAAGCTCAGCAGAATTCGTGTATACTTCCACCGGATACTGTTTGCTAACATCTTGCATTTTTCCGGCGCGGTACTGCCAAACTTGCAGCGGGAAGCGAGAATCAGCATAATTTGTAAAAGCCTCGGCAAATCGCCCGTCCTGACTCTTGAACTCTGGGATATCATTTTTCCCAAAATCAACAATTTCGTAACTCACATTGCCCCAGAAATGCTTGATATGAGTGTATTTGTTAGCGCCGGAATCGTAGCGGTAAATAAACGAATAATTGCAGCAGCGGACGCCGCTTTTGATTGAAACTAAATCTGCTAGCACTTCCGGTTCCTTGTCGCCGTCAAAATCGCGAATTAGCAGCGATAAAAAACGTCCTTCTGATACTTCTTCGCTGGCTCTTTGGTCGGGATTATCTACTAGAGAACGAGTCGGAATCAGCACTGGTTCTTCTAATAAAGTTTTACCGTCGCGGATAATTTTGATGCGGAGATTTTTAGCATCTTCTGCTTCTTTTACGAAAGAAACTTCCGCCCGAACTTTCGCAGCTTCGGAGATTTCTGTTGTTCTCGGCGGGCCGATATTCGGCGGAACTTGGGCGATATATTGGGCAGGAACTAAGGCAGTTTGACCTGGTTTGGCGATCGCCTGACAGAGAAAAGTTGCTACTTCGGCGCGAGTAGCATTGCGTGTAGGTTCTAGCTGTTTGACGGCGGGATAATTGACCACAAGTTGTTTTTCTGCGGCGGCGGCGATCGCATTTCTTGCCAGTTCGGGAATTTCCGGTGCATCCTCAAAAGTCGCATCCAAAGTCTCAGCCGCCGGCCCCGCAGGTGTATATTTCAAGCCGCTGCTTAAAGCTACCAAAACCTGCCAGCGGGTAACATTCAAAGTCGGGTTAAAAATACTCCCGCTGTATCCAGACATAAAACCTGTTTGATAAGCTTCTCGAATCGCTTTAAAACCCCAGTAATTTGTAGGAATATCTGCAAAGTCGATCGGATTGCGGACGGTTTTGGCATCGGGAAAAGCCATGCGAATCATTGCCGCAAACTCAGCGCGGCTGACGGGGCGATTCGGGCGAAAAGTGCCGTCTTCGTAGTAGCCGGTGATAATTTTTTTCTCTGCTAACTCCTCAATGCAAGCTTGCGCCCAATGGTCGTTAACATCCTTAAATTTGGGTTCAGCAAATGCCGGCGCTACATTCAGGCCCGGAAACACTAAATTCCCGATGATTATCCCCAGGGCTACCACTAAAGTGATGATAGCTTGCCATCTGTGCGATCGAACCATAGAACAGCCTCCTCTACTTCCAAATTTGCGATCGAAACTTTCGGAAATTTTACATAATATCAAGTATATTAGCCCGATTTAATACCATTTATTAAAAATTTAGCTGCCGCCAGGGACGCGGCATTGCCGTGTCCCTACTTTTTCGAGTTGGTATAAAGCTTACTTCGACTCTAAAGTCATCTCCATCGCCATTTTTGTTGTGATTGTTGATTCTTCTGAGCTGCCAGCATTTTTAGCACTCATTTCGCTATTTGAACTAATAGACACAGTAGAGCGAAAAGGAATTAATCTATCCAAGCGCCCTGTAACTTTTCCCCGACCCTGAGAACTAAAAGATTTTAGGGTTAAGGTAGTTCCAGCAGGCAGTAGGGGAGAGGTAATATTTTGGGGGTTTGCTTGCTGCTCTATGCTTACATTCATAGAGGCAACTCCATCTTGCCAGCTAGCCAATTCATAAGTAGCAATTTGATTCACATTAATGCCACTGAAATCAGAGGAAGAAGAAACGCGCCATTTGGCTCCTTTTCCGACTGCTTCTGCAGGCAGCGGCGAGGCAATTTGCTCTAGAGATTTAGACATTTGTCCAACCATTTGTTTGACGTTTTTGTCAGCTCCTTCGGGCAAAATAATGTCACCTCCTTTATGAAAACCGCGATTGTCCATGATGAAAGATCCTTTCACTCCCACAATGTTTTTGAGTGCAGAACGCATGGCATCTAGGGCGGCGGGCTGGGTATTTCCAGTATCACCGACGATATCTGCATTAGTATAAGCAAAGTCGTAGTAAATATCGCCGTTGGGATCGATTTTAGTGACTTTGGTCTCGAAAGTCATCACCGATACTGGAATTTTACCCCCAGGCGAAGACCGACCGGATGCGGATATTTCCATATCCATTTTTACGGTGATAACACTTGTTTCTTTGACATCGATAGCTGGTTTTAAGCGCAGTTGCTGTCGGGGTTCCACTCCCGGATTTAGCAGTTCCACTTGCGGGGTTTTAGAGTTGGGAGCAGGCGCGGATACGCCAGGGGCTGGCTGCTGCACTACAAGTGGAGCTTCAGCACTGAGGGAAACAGGAGAAAGCTCGTGAAGCGAAGCTATCCCGTAGGGAATCGCCCATCCGGCGCTCGCCAAACAAAGAGATGCAATAAACAGTGTTTTTTTCATTAACTTAATTTCCGGTTATTTGAATGTTTGCTTGTTGCCAAAGTCGCTCTACTGTCACAAATTTGTAACCTTTATACAAAAGCAATGGAATTATTTTATCAGCAGAAGCTGCAACATCTTCGCCACCGCAAAAGCCGTCGTGCAGTACAATAATTGATCCGCTTTCAGTTTGCTGCACGACGCGACTAATAACTTTCCTCACCCCCGGCCGCACCCAATCTTCCGGGACGACGCTCCACATTACGGGGCGATATTCCCACTGCTGCAATAACTCTAATGTTCGCGGCGTAAAAATGCCGTTGGGCGGCCGCACGTCCCGGATCAATTCTGGGTCTAAATCGCAAGCTTTGGCAATTGCTTTTTGCGTGTCTTCTAAACTTTGTTTTAGTTCGTGGGTTTTGAGTTTGGGAAACGATATATGCTGGTAGCCGTGGAGGCCGATCCAGTGTCCGCGATCGCAAACTTCCTTAGCCGTTTCTGGATGCCTGTCAACGCAAAATCCCAGCCAGAAAAAACTAGCTTTGATGTTGTATTTATCTAAAACTTTTAACAGTTGAGGTGTGTGCTGCCGGTGCGGCCCGTCGTCAAATGTTAGGGCAATTTCTCGGCTGTTGATATCTCCCGTCCACAGACATCTGGGAAAAGCAGATTTGAGAATGGGATGAATCACAGGAAACAGGGGTGATAGTGGCATTGATTAATGTTGTTTAGTGCGATCGGGTAGAAATGAAGCTGCGTTACAATAGGATAAAGTTAACTCAATCGAGGTAAATATGACAACTGCCGTTGATATTGGAACGCTAATTGTCCGCACGCCCGGAACTTGCGGCGGCCGCCCGCGAATTGCAGGAACTAGAATTACGGTACAGAATATTGCTATTGATTTTAATGCCGGGATGACTCCACAGCAAATCATTGATGAAATACCGCATTTGACTTTAGCACAAATTTATGCAGCACTCACTTACTATTACGCGAACAAGGAAGCAACGGACGCCGAAATAGCAGCTTACTACGAAGAGTATGACCGTTTGGAAGCAGAATATATGGCAGGTAAGCTATCGTGAGCCGAATTTGTTTATACATGGATGAGGATATTCTCCAACGCTCGCTGATACTCGCTCTGCGAACCTCTGGTGTAGACGTAATAACTACCTCGGACGCTAACAAGCTTAGCTGTTCAGATGAGGAACAACTGATCTGGGCCGCGGAGCAAGGGCGTGCCATATACAGTTTCAACACTAAAGATTTTTGTCGTTTGCACAGTACCTTTATTGCCAAAGATATCGGTCATGCTGGAATTATTATGGGAGTGCAACAGCGGTACTCGATTGGCGATCAGTTGCGGGGGTTTTTCAACTTGATTGCTGCTAAATCAGCCGAAGAAATGATCAATGAATTGGTATTTTTAGCTGAGTACATTAGATATGAATAAAAGATTGAAATAACCGATAACACCGGAAACTAGCAGCCTCTTTAACTCCTTTGATATAGACTCAATCTACCAGCCGTCGATCGACCTCTATCTCGCGGTCGATGCGATCGCCCTGCGGTGTCCTCCTATACTGAAAACCAATACAACTAATGGAAAAACCATCAAGGAGGAACAATGACAGAGGAATATTTAGCCGAACGCACAGTTTCAGCCGTATTTAAGGAAGAAGAACAATTAGACGGCGTAATTCGGCGGTTGCTCGATCGCGGAGTTTCCCGCGACCACATCTCAGTAATGGGAAAAAACTTTCAATCTAAAACTAAAATTGCCGGCTTTATTACTAAAAAAGATGTGATATTAGGCGGTCTGCGAAGCGGGGCGATTTTTGGTTCCTTATTCGGTTCTTTTTTGGGTTTGCTAACTGGCGTCGGCGTGCTGTTTATTCCCTTTGTTGGTGCGGTAGTCTCGGCGGGCCCGCTGGGTGCTGCACTGTTGGGTGCAGCTAGCGGGGCGATCGCAGGTTCGGCCGGTGCGGGTCTAGTTTCCGCTTTGGTCGCTTTGGGAATGCCCGAAGACAAAGCCACTATCTATCAAACCCGCGTTGAAGCAGGCGAATTTCTCGTGATGGCAGAAGTTCCCGCAGATAAATCGGGCGAATTTCAACTATTGCTAGAAAGTGCAGGTGGCGAAGAAGTTTCAGTTAGCGAGAAGACCCTGCCGCGCGCCGTTAAAGGTCGCTGCAATAGTCCGGCAGATTTGTCTCCAGAAGTGCGATCGCACCTGTCGGAAGCCGCTCAAAAAACCTTTATCGAATCCTACAACGCCGCATTTGACGAAACCAACGACTCGATACAAGCGGAACACACCGCTTGGGACGCCATTCACCAGCAGTACGAAGAAGATGAAAACGGCGTTTGGACTAAGCCTTTAGCAAAAGTCTAGTCTTCCAATGGCAGCAAACTAATAAAAAATAAAATTCCGCCTCTAGAACTGTGCTTCTAGAGGCTTTGACGATTTTAGATTTTAGATTTTAGATTTTAGATTTTATAATTGTGAACAACTTAATTAGATTTTAGATTTTATAATTGTGAACAACTTAATTTTTAATAATAATTTGGGAATTCCCGAAAATCTCATTACTTTTTGAAATTAGTATTGCATTAGGTTGCGTTGTCAAGTACAATCTATAGGCTTGCAATATAAAATTGAGTTAAGCAAATGCAAAAATACGTTTGTACAGTTTGCAATTACGTCTACGATCCAGAAATAGGCGACCCCGACTCGGGCATAGATCCCGGTACTGCCTTTGAAGATATCCCAGACGATTGGGTTTGTCCCACTTGCGGGGCGGCAAAATCCGATTTTGAACCAGAATAAGCGAGAAAAAATTTGTCCGATCGAATCCTCAAAATTACAGTTATCGGCGGCGGTGCAGCGGGTTTTTTTAGTGCAATTACCTGTGCTAAAACCTACCCGCAGGCCCGCGTCACTTTACTAGAAGCTGGCCGGCAACTCCTGGCCAAAGTTCGCATCTCTGGCGGCGGGCGCTGCAACGTTACTCACGCTTGTTTTGACCCCGGTGTTTTAGTGCAGAATTACCCCAGAGGTGGAAAAGCTCTGCGCGGTGCTTTTTCTCGATTTCAACCCCGCGATACTGTTGAATGGTTTGCCGGTCACGGCGTGAAGTTGAAAACAGAAGAAGACGGGCGAATGTTTCCGATCACCGACGATTCGGAGACAATTGTTAACTGTTTGATCCGGGCTGCTGAGGATGCAGGCGTAAAAATTCGCACTGGCGATGCAGTAGTTTCAGTAACGAAATTAACCGGGAATAACGCAGAGGGCGAACAAGGGGATACCGTCCCTAGGTTTGAAATTGAGTTGAAATCCGGGGAGAAATTGAAGTGCGATCGCATTCTTCTCGCTACAGGCAGCAATCCGTCGGGTTATAAGTGGGCAAAAGAGTTAGGTAATACTGTAGAACTGCCCGTTCCTTCTCTATTTACTTTTAATATTTCCGACAGCAGAATCAAAGATTTAGCGGGAATTTCTGTTCCTAATGCTAAGGTGAAATTGCCGGGAGCTAAATTAGAACAAAGCGGGCCTTTGCTAATTACTCACTGGGGGTTAAGCGGGCCTGCTGTACTCAAACTTTCGGCTTGGGGTGCGAGATTTTTGCACGATCGCCATTATAAAACATCTGTGCTGATTAATTGGCTTCCCCAGTACAATGCGGAAGTTTTGCGGCAGCAACTCCTAGCAGTTAAGTCGCAGTTGTCCCACCGATTGATTGTCTCTAGCTGTCCGTTTCCGGTGCCGCGCCGCCTCTGGGAACGTTTGACAAGTTCGATCGGCATTGACGAACAAAAACGCTGGGCCGACTTATCGAATAAAATGCTCGATCGCCTCCTGCAAGAACTCGTTCAAGGCGAATATCAGATTGCCGGAAAAGGCGCATTTAAAGAAGAATTCGTCACCTGCGGCGGTGTCAACCTCAAAGAAGTCGATTTTAAGACAATGGAAAGCCGCCGCTGTCCCGGACTTTTCTTTGCTGGCGAAATCTTGGATATCGACGGCGTGACGGGCGGTTTCAACTTCCAAAGTGCTTGGACTACGGCGTGGTTGGCCGGAAACGCGATCGGCCAACCATCCGATTTTAGATTTTAGATTTTAGATTTTAGATTGGGGAATATTTGCTGTGTAAAGGTTTGGGACTTGCGATCGCGCGATCGGCTTGCCAGTATTAAATTTTGTGTTATTTTTGAATTAAGGCGCACCAAATGTGCGTTAACTTCGGCTTGCAGACAAAATTCGCAGTTTTGCGTCCTTCAACATCGGGGAAGACAGATGAAAAACTTGAATCTACAAACCCTAAAGTTCGATCGCAACCTTGACAGCCATGTTGACTCACCTTTCATCGAAAAAAATGGCTTGCTGGAATTCAACCCCAAATTTATCACTCCCGAATTTTTAACAACCTGGACGTTTGAAACACACCTGTACGACGAACAAGTTGCGATCGACCACTTTGTCATCACATTTCCCAGCCGCAGCGCACTCGAAAAATACGCCAAATCTTTTCGCCCCTTCGGCGCCAAAACAGTTGAAGGCCCCGACTTATTCCCGATCAACTTTTGTTCGGAAAACATTAACGTTCCCTCCGATTTGTGGCTGCATTTAATGACCTTATTAATGCCAGCGGGCGGCTTAGTAGTATTAGATGCGCCCCACGCAGCCGGCGACCAAAAAAACCGCTTTCAGCAAGAAAGAGGATTAGCAGCAGTTCACCACGTTGCGATTCGAGTCGAAAACGTGCAGAATGCTGCTACAATATGGCAAAATAAAAACTTTCAACCGCTGTCCGATCGACCCTTAGACTACGGCTCATTAACCCAGTGGTTTCTGCAAAACCCCGCCGGACAAATTATCGAATTAATTGAGCGCCACCCCGGGAACAACGCCACTTTCGACTGCAAAAACATCGCAGGTTTGCGCCTCAGCGAAGAAGCAAGAAGTCAGCAGTCAGCAGTCATTAGTCAGTAGTCAGCAGTTATTAGTTATTGGATATTTTTGGGTTCTAATAACCAATAAGCAGTAACCCATGCCCCATGCCCCATGACCCATGCCCCATGCCCAATTCCCCACTCCCAAATATATGGTCGCATTAAAAATCCCAAAAGTCACCATTCAACCCCCAACATTCAACTCAGTTGAAGAAGAACGCCGCCACCGCAAACAGCGTTTAGCCGCCGCATTCCGATTATTTGCCCGCTTCGGATTCAGCGAAGGAATTGCCGGACACATCACCGTCCGCGACCCCGAACACCTCGACCATTTCTGGGTCAATTCTTTTGGAATGCACTTTAGTTTAATTCGAGTCAGCGACCTAATTTTAGTCAACCACAAAGGCGAAGTTGTGGAAGGAAACAAACCCGTAAACGAAGCAGCTTTTGCGATTCATTCCCAAGTGCACGCAGCCCGCCCCGACGTAGTAGCAGCAGCTCACGCCCATTCTCCCTACGGCAAAAGTTGGTCAACTCTCGGTCGCCTGCTTGACCCGCTGACGCAAGATGCTTGTTCTTTTTATGAAGACCAAGCTTTATTTGACGATTACACCGGAGTAGTTTTGGAAATCGAAGAAGCTAAACGAATTGCCAAAAGTTTAGGGGATAAAAAAGCGATTATTTTACAAAATCACGGACTGTTAACAGTAGGTCAAACAGTAGATGAAGCGGCTTGGTGGTTTATTGCAATGGAACGTTCTTGTCAAGCGCAGTTAATGGCCGAAGCAGCAGGAAAACCAATTCTCATCAAGCCGGAATGTGCGCGTTTGACACAGCAACAAGTAGGGACTCACCGCATGGGATGGTTTAGCTTTCAACCGCTTTATGACACGATTGTGCGCCGGGAACCCGACCTATTAGATTAGCTATATTGTGTGCTGCTAATTTGTAGGGTGCGTCGCTATGAGATGTTCAATGGAATTTGGAGATTGTAGATGGCGACGCACCTTACTAGCTATATTCTGTGCTGCTAATTTGTAGGGTGCGTCGCTATGAGATGTTCAATGGAATTTGGAGATTGCAAATGGCGACGCACCTTACTAATTTTTACGGTGCGTCAGACTTTCATCCTGACACCGATTCCAACCAAGCTATCAAATCCTCTTGACTGGTAAAATCTAACAAGATTTCTCCTAAATCCTCCAAGAGTTGGGGAGATAGCTGCTGGATGCGAGTTTGAATTTCTGGTGGGATTTCGCCAGTGCGCCGCGCGATTTGACGCAAGATTAAAGCTGTTTGCCCCTCAATTAGACCTTCTTGGCGACCTTCTTGGCGACCTTCTTGGCGACCTTCTTGCATCCCTTTAATAACAGCACCTCGTTGGTCTTCAAAGAACATTTCCCGCTTTTCTAATGCTTCTAATTCGTCAAGGTTTAAATTAGACCTGTTAGCGATGTTAAAAGCTGTTTGAATTTCGGGTACTGATGCCAATTTATCCGGTATTTGATCGAGATTGGGAGCATTCTTGATGAAATAAATCCAGCTTTGAATCAGATTTTCAACTTCTTCTAATCTTTTGTGAAACTTAGGGAGTTCGAGAAACACTAACTCTATTTCTCTATAATACTCGAAGTTTTCTTCGACTTCTTTGAAGACGAAATGTGACAGAAATTTCTCGGTATTTTCAAAAAGGATAAAATCTGTAATCGTGAGAGCGATGAGAGGATTTAATTTTGAGTAGCCTTCTCTCGGTTTGAGTTGAGTTGCGTAGGTTTTTGCTGCATTATATATAACGCGCTTAGTAAAAGCTTCTACATTGATGACCTGCATTTCGATAATTACAGTTTTGTTGCCTGTAATTTTCGCTTTGACATCTAGGTAAGTGTCTTTTAACCCAGTAATGCTCGGTGCGGTGTATGGATCGATTATTTCTAAGTCTTTAATTGTTGGCTCTCCGTTGTAGAGCATAGCATTGAGAAAGCTCATTAAAACTTCTTTGCTCTGGGGCGAAGCAAAGATTTTTTTGAATCCAAAATCGGTCTTAGGGTTGATGAACTCCATAATGGGTAATTAGTAAGGGGTATTTAATGATAGTAATTATATCACAAAAGTCCTTCCATTTCTAAGTCTTCAATTATCTGCAATCCGCGCGGGTCGCCGACTCGCAACAGGGAAGATTTAGCATCTTCCCGCACGCCCATATCTTCATCTTCTTCTAAAGATTCAATCAGAGCGTCGATCGCCCCAGCGTACACTACATTATTCGGCAATTCCCGCGCCAGTTGCCCGATCGCCCAAGCAGAGTTGCTCCGCACAGCAGATACAGCATCCCGCCGCAGCGATTCAATCAACGGCGGAATCGCCGCAATCACCACATAGTAACCAACTTTTGCCATTTGACCCAGAGAACTCGCCGCCCACAAACGCACCGCCGAAATATCAGTTTTCAGAGCATCAATTAAAGATGGCAAAGCGCGGTGGTCGCTGCAATTTCCCAAGGCCCAAACTACCCCTTTGCGAACGTAACCGTTCCAGTCGCGGTTAAGCTGAAGAATCAGCGGTTCCACGGCATCGGGACTCGGATTTCGCCCCAAAGCATAGGCCGCACTCACCCGCACCAAGGGGCAACCGTCTCTCAACAAATTAATTAAATGCGAAATTGCTCGATCGTCCTGCAGTTCGCAAAAAGCCCGCGCCGCAATCATCCGGTGCTGAGGTTCCGGGGATTCCAGCAAAGGCAGCATTTCCTCGGGATCTGGCAGCGGGGGTTCGGATTCGTCAAATTGATCCAAAGGGCTTTCCAGTTCCGTATCAGTATCAAGGGCGTTGGGGTAGTCGTTATTGTTCATAAAAAAACTTTACCGCACAGAGGATGCTCCTAAGCAACTCAGTCAGTTGGCAGCAGTCAGCAGTCAATCGATTTTAGATTTTAGATTTTAGATTTTAGATTGACCCCACGGATCAATGCGGGGGCTTGAGGATTTTAGATTCCAGATGCTTTCGATTGATTCCACGGATCAATCACGTGGCGGGTACCACCTTTGAAATTCGCTTGTCAATAATTGTAGGGTGCGCGCGCAGTACCTTACTACTGAGATATTGCACCATTCTCAAGAACGGGCTCTCCGGCCCGTTCCACAAAGAGTAGATTTTCTTGTGGAACGGGCCGGAAAGCCTGTTCATAAAAGGCTAATTGAGAATGGTGCAACATATGAGTTACTACAAAGAAATATCTCTGCTGTTACTTAAGTTTGTAGTTGAGGACTTCAGTCTTCATAATTTGGATGAATAATGACTAAAGTCCTGATTTCCAACCAGTAGAATTTATATTTCAAAGGGATTTGATCATCCAGACAGAATGGCTCTGATAGCCTAATTTTTGATAGAGATTCATGGCAGGCTGATTGCTCAGAAAAACTTGCAAACCAATTTGCCCGTCGCCCCTTTCCCGCGCCCAATTTTCAGCATGAATAACTAAAGCTGCACCGATCCCCAGACGGCGGTGTTCCGGTGCTACGTAGAGCAGAAAAATGTGAGCGTGGCGCGCTCCTGTGGTTTGGTCGATCGCATTTCCCAACCACAAACATCCGACAACCGATTTGAGATTTTGGACTTGAGATTTGGGGTTGAGATACTGCGAGGGCAGCACGGGCAAAATTTCTGCCTCTTCCTGGCTGTTTTTCTGGCACTCTACCCACCAAACCGGCGTCTGGTTAGAAAAATACTGCTCGACAGTTTGAGCCAAATGTCCCAATTCCCGATCGGGATAAAGCTCTCGGTAAGTCCGGTGCAGGAACTTTACCAGTTTTGCCCGATCGACTCCCGATCCCGATCGCAGCCAGTAACCCGGTATTAGTTGAGCAGACATCAGCTCAGCGGACACGGAGAGCGGCATAATTTAGCCCCAAGAAAATTGGATTGACTGCTGCAGCTTGCTTTTGGGGGATCGCTTCCTCAATGGGTGCCGGGGCAGCCATGTCACCAGGCAAAAAGATGCGAGCACTGACTGCTACCAGAGCCGCGAAAAATACTAATACCGCTATAAATGGAGCAATGTATTGACGAATGATAGCCATAACCGCAAAAACTTAATTCTTGAGTTGATATTATCAAGTGTACCATACAAATCTTGTCAGCTATAATGGCTGCCACTGGACAATTAGCTCAAGCTTGAGCGATCGCAAATACCAACAAACACAAAAGATAATATTATGAGTGCCTCACCTGCTGTTTATGAAGCTCTGGCTAAATCAATTGTTTTTTTGAATCAAAAGCCCAACGCGGAAAATGAAGTTTCGCGTTTCCTGGATACTAACGGCTACTATATCGATCGCATATTCGACGACCGAGAAACCAACTTTTATGCGATCGGCTTCGGTTCGTCCGATCCCCAAAAACCGCCCGTCCTCGTATTTCGAGGTACAGATTTCATCGACGGCGACGCTATATTTTCCGATTCTCGGGACATAGGCTTACCCGAATTTGAAAACAACAAAGATAGCATCAAAAACTGGCTCACAGAAATCGGTCAAGATACTGCGAAAAACCCCAACAAATTATTGCCCGATGTCGTCGGTCACAGTTGGGGCGGAGCAGTCGCTCAAATTGTAGCAACCGAATACCAATCTATTACCGGCGATATCTTTACTTTCAACTCTCCGGGAGTGTCAACGAGTACATTCAACACTTTTCGGAAAAATCTCAGCAGGCTCGGCAACAAAAATGTCAATCACTACATTGTCAGCGGAGATTTCGTCAGCTTGTTTGGCGAAGCATTTCTGCCGGGAAAAGTATTTATCCAAAGTTTTACAGACCCGAGTATTAATCCCTTAACTGTTTTGGCAAAACATCGAAGTGAAAATTTGTTAACTACTCCGCCAGCGGGTTTTTTCCAGAGGCAAATTTCCGTCGAAGACTTAAACAGTCCCGACTTTTCTTATAACAACAACGACTCAGATTTTAACGAATTTATCGGTGCACTAAATTTTGCCCTGCCAAATGTATCAATAGCAATCAGAACCAGAGCCGGTGCAGAGAGTTTGAGAACAGCACCAGAATTTTCTTTTGTGCAGTTAATCAGACAAATGCAGTACGGTTTAGCTCCTGTGCAACCGAATTATTTATTGGGGGACGATCGCAACAATACTGCTACCGGCGGCCCTGGAGAGGATACAGTTATCGGCAACCGCGGTAACGATACTCTCAGAGGCAATCGAGGTAATGACAGCATCAGCGGCGGCGCTGGCGACGACTTCTTGTACGGCGGCAGAGATAACGATTATTTGGAGGGTGGCGACGGAAACGATTTGATTTCCGGCGAGTTTGGCAACGATTTTTTAATTGGTGGTGCGGGGCGCGATCGCTTTGTATTGGAATCCGGTGGCGGAGCAGATGTGATTGTAGATTTTCAAGATAGTGAAGATTTAATTGCACTGTCGCGGGGTCTAACTTTTCCTCAAATTAGAATCAGCCAAGGTGTGGACGGAGCTTTAATTACTATCCCGATTACTGGGGAAATTCTTGCTACTCTCAGAGGCGTAGTGGCAAGCGATTTGACGCGGGTAGATTTTGTGTAGCTTTAGTGCGAGAAAAATTGGTAGTTTGGGTGGCACGGAAGCGGGCTGGTTTTGTAGCGAGATTGTTTTGTATCAAAAAAAATGTTGGCTAAACCTGCCCGTACAAAGCAACGCAATAGGAAAAATTAATATTGTCAATAAACTGTATTTATTGTAAACTTAGTTAAGTAGCTTAAAAACTAATTCCCACTCAAACGAAAGGAAATAAAAAAATATGCCTTCCTCACCCGCCACTTACGAAACTATAGCCAAGCAACTTGTTTACATAGATAATAACCCTCAGTTTCAAACTTTAGTTCAAACTGGTTTGGTGGCTGCTGGCTACCAAATCGATCGCACGTTTGACGATCCCGGGACTGGATTTCACGCGATCGGCTTAATTTCCACCACCCCAGACAAACCGCCTGTTTTGGTATTTCGCGGCACTGACTCGCCCGTAGACGATATTGCCAACGCAGACAAGCGCGGCACCGGTTTCAACCAATTTGAAGCCAACAAACAGGCATTAGGAAATTGGCTGACACAAATCGGTCAAGACACAGCAAAAAACCCCAGGCGCTTGCCACCCGACCTTCTCGGACACAGCTTGGGCGGCGCCATAACGCAACTAGCCGCCACCGAATTTACATCTGCGATCGGAGATGTTGTCACCTTCAATTCTCCCGGAGTTGCTCAGAGTACAGTCAATACATTTAAGCAGAAAGCCGGCGCCGGAAAAAATGTAACTCACTACATAGTTAGCGGCGATTTTGTTAGTTTGGGAGGAGAAGCTTTTATCCCGGGCAAAGTAGTTTTGCAAACATTTACTAACCCGATTATTGACCCGCTATTGGTGTTGGACAAGCACACCCAAAGCGGTTTGTTAACTGCTCCTCCTCCCGGCTTAACTCAGGCCGAAATCTCTGTAGACCAGTTGAACCGCCCGGATTTCACTTTCACAGATTCAGATTATTTAGAGCTGTTAGCTGGCTTAGACTTTGCACTGCCGGCATTGGGAACATCGCTGCAGTCGCGCAGCAGTTTAGAACAATTAAGAACCGCTCCGGGAAGCTCCTTTTTAGGAAACATTGTGGCAATGCAAACTGCTCTCGATCCATCCCAAAATAACCAATTAGTAGGCGACGATGCCAACAATACAGCATCAGGTTTTGCAGGGGACGATATTATCATTGGCAATGGAGGAAACGACACTCTCAGCGGCAACAAAGGCAACGATATTATCAGCGGTGGCGCCGGCAACGACCAGCTATTCGGTGGCAAAGGGGATGACAATTTGAACGGTGGAGAAGGAGACGATACGCTCATTGGTGGAGTGGGTGCGGATCTCTTAATTAGTGGCGCTGGACGCGACGTATTGGTGTTAGGAATAGGCGCCGGTACAGACACACTTATAGACTTTCAAAAGGGTCAAGATTTAATCGGTTTGAGCCGAGGTTTGAGCTTCAACCAATTGAAAGTTACTGAAGGCGAGATTTCAACGACGATCGAAATTGCCAGTAACGGCGAACTTCTTGCCAGTATTCCTGGCATTCCAAGGAGTCCGCTAACAGCTAGCGATTTTATTTCAATTTAGTTGGCGGCTGGCAATACAGGTATTCGGTAGGGACACAACAATGTTGTGTCCTGATTTTATCTTATGAAGGCACGCACAATTTATACCAGTTAGTGATTAAAAACATCCATATTCCTGTAGGGGCAGGTTCGCCCGAATCTCGAAAAAGTAGTGCAGATTTTGGTAAACCCGCCCCCGCCCGGATATTATAATTATAGCGACCGGACTTGATATTAATCGAAATCGTCCAGTCCTGGCCTGGGCATGGATGCTAATTTTTTCTCATCTTCTAGGGGCAGAAAGAAAATAGTCAGCATACCGGGAATCACAGCCAGCGCGCTCATCAAAAAATAATTTTGATAGCCGAGATTCGCCTGCAAGTAGCCGCTAAAAACGCCCGGAATCAGCACTCCTGCGGCCATAAAAGCCGTTGTAATTGCATAGTGAGATGCTTCGTATTCAGGGCGGACAGTCCGCATCAAGAACACTGTATAGGCAGCTACGCCAAGTCCGTAAGTAAATTGCTCGATCGAGTTTACAGCATAAGCCCATTCAATACCCGGTTGATTGATTGCCAACAGCCAATACAGCACGTTAGTCGAATTTTGCAGAATTGCCGTCGGCCACATCCATTTTTTCAATCCTTGTTTTGCAATTAAATAGCCGCCCAGTAAACCTCCAATTAACAGAAACATTACCCCTAAAGTACCCGATAACAGACCCATGTCCGATGTAGAAACTGCTAATCCTCCTTTCTCAACTTTATCCATCAAAAATGGAGGAGCCATTTTAAACGTCAAGGCATCGCCTAACCTAAAAATCAAGACATAAGTAACAATCCAACCAATTTTATCCTGCTGAAAATATGTTTTAAATGCTTCGATAAAGCTTGTTGTTTGTTGGGGGGCGCCGGATTCCAGATCGTAATTTCTAGGATAGGGAAGATACCACCGCTGAAAGAGATATATCAGCACAAACATAATCGCACAAATGCCAAAGGCTGTCGCCCATCCGTAGTTAAGCGCAGACACGCTAAAATCCGAACCGAAAAGTGACAGCGGAATGTCTTGATATATTTTGGTGTCGCCTGTATTTCCGGTGACTAAATGCTGTTCGGCCAGTTTCCCGGCGAAGAAAACCAATATACCGCTGCCGGCAATGACAGCACCTCTATAAGCCGTGTTGCGAACCCCGACAAACAAGGCTTGCTGGTCTTTATTGAGAGTGTTTAAATAAAATCCGTCAATGGCGATGTCGTGAGTAGCGGATACAAATGCGATCGCGGTAAAGATGACAAGCGATATAATAATCGGTGCCGGCGTCAATACGCCAAAAGCTAGGAAAGCAAACAGAAAAGCACAAATGATTTCGGTTGTTAAAATCCATTTGCGTTTGGTGGAATACAAATCAACAACTGGCCCCCACAAACCTTTTAAAACCCAAGGAAAAGACAACAGACTTGTCAATCCGATCAATTCGTTGCTGGTTCCCATACCTTTCAAAAAAATCACCGACATTAAATTAACGACGGTGTAAGGGAGACCTTGAGCGAAGTATAATACTGATACCCACAATCCAGCGTTATGCTTTTTTTCCATTGCAGAGATATTTTACCTAGTTACTTATTTGATTTACTGAGTGCGATCGACAATTCCGGTCAATTCAACCCCTGGCATCACAGTATATGCCATTCCGATGCCAGTGGCAGCCATATAAATAGTGCATTTTAGCATCATTCAGACTCAAAACTATTTTCATTTTTTGAATAAACCTGCAAAAGATTTTCTCCGTTAAAATGGACGAGGTAAGCGCGAACATTCTTGTCCCAGTCAGAACTCTCATAAGTTCGCAGCAGTTCCAAAGCACTTTCTTCTATCTGATATGCGGTTTTTGGACTGTTCGCCGGACGTTCTGGACTGTCAGGATTAACAACAATTAAACCTGCATCGAGAAACTGATGCACCGTCTGGTGGCGCACAGTTTCCCGAGTATTTGGTGCATATTTTTTACCGTATTGCCGATCCATAAATTCCATAATTGGTGTGATTCCCAAAAGTGGAGATTTTGCCGATTCCCAAGCATCCTTTGGCTTGAGGTCAAGCAAAGCCAGAAGGGTTAAAGCTGAACGTTCGTTAAGCTGATCTTTTGGAAAACCCAGTGCTGCAAGTATTTCTAGAGATTCATCAATACGGTTCTTGATTGTCATCGGGCTATTTTCTAACGGATTTGTTGCGTTCAGCAGTTGTCTCTCGACAAGTTTATCAATCTCCCGCTGTGTAGGAAATATTTCACTTATTTGAGCGCCAAGTAAAAGTAATTGCTCTAGATTAGGATACTTCAAATTGCGTAAATCCGTAGCATTAACTTGAGTGTGTCCGTTGAACAGTCGGAAAAACGCATCTACCAAACTCGAATTTAGATAAACGGCTAATCCACGCGCCAGGGTGAGGTCTAATCCGCGTCCTTGTTGGTGAAAGTAATTCAAATGGTTCTCAAAACCAACGCGAGAACTATTAATTTTATTGGCATCCCAGACAACTGCAACAATTCGCTTTTTCTCTTCCTTTGACGAGAAGCGCTTGCTCAAAACATAATGTTCGTTAGGTACGAGGAGTGCAGCAGTTTTTTCCGTGATAGCTAAAGCTTGATGCTTTCTCGTTGCGGTGGGATATTCAACACCGCCAGCCGAGAAGTGTGCGGGATAAATCAGCGGAACTGTACCGTTTTCATCTTTTAGCCGCAAGTCAGAGCGAACGCGAAAATCTACAACTTTTCCGGTAGAAACTGTTAAGCCTAGTTCCTCTAGTGTGCAAGTAAATTGAGCCATTTGCTCGACTACTTTCTGGCTGACAGAATCCGGTAAAATCCGAATAAATTGCTCGGAATCATTGGGATTAATTAGGGCGGTATAGGGCAGTTGGTGAGACAAAACCAGGTCGTCGCCCACGCTGCTGCTTGAGGTAATTAGTACAGTATCTGGCTGTTCTATTTGTTTGGTGGCGCGCACAATAATAGTTTCTTGCAGCACCGCATCATCGCGAAATGGCAACTGTCGGGATTCAAAGATGTGGACTTGGCGTAAAGCCATCATTTGAAGGAATACTTTGCGGAAATCTCGAAAGTATAAACCGTTGCAACAACTGCGGGGAGTAATCGACACTAATTCACCGTTTGGTTTGAGCAGGTGAGCAGCAGCAACTGTAAAGCCAGCGTAGAGATTGCTGGTTTCTACTCCTATAGAACGCAGCAAGGTTCGGGCTTGGGATTTAGCGTCTATCTTGGCATAGGGAGGATTGATAATTGCATGGGTGAATTCCCGTTTTACTGGTTGTGTAAATAGATTGGGCTGCAACATATCGGCGCTGTCTTGAATAAAATCAATTTCGCGAACCTCACAGGTAAAAGATATCCCAAAATGCTGACATTCTATACTGCATAATTCTAAAGTTTGCTTGAGGTATTCTATCAAAATAAGGTCAATTTCATAAGCTGTAACGTGCAGGCTACGCGGTCTGTTTGGGCGCTGGCAAAGTTCGCAAACAACGGCTGCTAACAGGGAACCAATTCCTGCACCGGCATCTAAAAGCGATATATCGGGACAGTTAAATTCAAACATTCCCGCCATCAAACTTGCGACTGAGGAAGGTGTTAAAAATTGTCCCTTTTCTCCCCTCTGGCTTTGCTGCAACTTTCGGGTTGCTTCTTGGCGCCAGCCATCTACTCGATCGAGTAAATTGCTTGCAGTTGAGTAGCTGTTACCTGGAAGGGCTAGCGTTTGAAAGTGCGGTACTATCATTTGTTCAAAAAGTGCGATCGCGAAGCCCTCGAAGAGGATCGCGAGTTCAGTTTATTTTCGCCAAAATAGGAATCTATACGCTATCATATTACCAGTTTACTCTCTTCCCATAACAGCAAAGGGCAGCCATGAGTCAAGAAAGTTTTACATTTCTCCTTGATAGCGAAAAAAAAGAGGCGCTGAAGGCGATCGCTACTGTCACCGATCGCGATTTAACTTATGTTTTGAACGAAGCGATCGCTTCTTACCTAGACATCTATCAATGGCTGCTTGATGAGATTAATAAAGGCGTTGCCGAGGCCGAAGCTGGAGACTTTGCCAGCGATGATGAAGTCCAAGCAGTTTTTGTCAAATTGACCAATGAAAATTAAGTGGCTGCGACAAGCTTTGCGAAATCTAGAACAGGCTCACGCATATATTGTTAAAGACGATCCAGAGGCAGCAAGGCAATTAATTTTAAGGATTCAGGGTGCTGTAGGTCAACTCGCAGAGTTTCCTTTTATGGGTCGAGTTGGTCGCGTAGAAGCTACTAGAGAACTTGTCATTTCCAATACCTCTTATCTCATCATCTATCGAGTAAAAGAAGAAAACGTAGAAATTCTCCGTATCCTTCACAGTTCAAGAAAGTATCCAGAAAATTAGGTGATGTTGCCGATCGCCAGTTCAGTGTATTGTCGCCCAAAATTGCACCGATGTGCGAAAATGTCAAGCGCACTAGAAAATATATAACTTATCCAAAAGTATGTTGACTGTTCATATAGCTAGATCGGGAGGTAGCTAACGATGACACAAACTCAAACCAAGCGTTATGATTTTCCTTAAGTATCTAACTGTAAATGATGACAACTATCAACTGGGGTCAAGTTTTAGATAGCATTCCAGAGAATGCCATTGAAGCGATCGTCAACTCTCAATTTGTGTCGGTTCTAATAGAAGCACTTGGATTCACTAAAAATGACCAGTTTCCACAGTTTCCAACAGGTCAGGGTGCTCAGAAAGTAGATTTCGCAGCGCGTAAAAATACTGAGAGTGAGAAATTTTTGTTCTCTCCTGTCGCTCCCTACTTACTTGTTGAAGGCAAGGGACGGGCAATAGCGACAGGAGCTAAAATTAACTTAGCGGAAGGTACTCCCAAATATAACGAGTCTAGGGAACAGATTAAAAGATATCTGCTATCTCCTAACTGCCAAACGGCTCAATGGGGCATTATTACTAATGGCATTCATATCCAGTTATTTCGGAGGCATGGGAAAGTTGTAATTCCAGCAACTGCTTGCACTCTGATTAACAAAAGTAATATTAGTGCCATTGTCCAACATATCAAATCTTTGATTGACAACCCGCCCCAGGCATTGACGGTTTGTATCTATAACAATAAAGGAGGAGTGGGCAAAACGACAACAACGCTCAATTTAGCAGCAATTTTGCGAAAACAGAAAAAGAAGGTTCTAGTAGTTGATTTTGATTCACAAAGAGATTTAACTAGAACTCTTGGGCTAGACGTAGGAACTATTACTTTATCTGACTGTTTGACTGATACAAAAGCAGATGTTAACAAAACAGTGGTTCCTTTTACTCACATTGACAAGCCCGGAAAAATTCTACATTTTTTTGACGTGATTCCATCAAGTGAGGACATGGAAGACTTTACCGATCAGCGTCTAGCTGAATCAAAAATTCAAAAAGGTGCAAAAAGATTGCGAGATATCCTTAAACCTTTTGTTTTAAAATATGATTACATATTGATTGATTGTCCTACCCAATGGTTATTTTTCAGCCAAAGCAGTGTTTATGCCTCTGATGTTGTTCTCATCCCTACCAAGCATAATGGATTAGCCTCACTACACAATGCAGCTAGGGTGATTACGCAGTTTATTCCTGAAATTAAACAAGTAAGAGCAGATGGTGGGCCAATTGCCCTACCAATCTTTTTCAATGGAGAGAAGCTCACAGATCCTGCCCTTCAGACAGCAAATCAGGAAATTGGAAAAATAATTAATCAAGCTAAAAAAGATGGTTTTGATCTGCTACCATATTATTGGCCTAAATCTACAAGTGGAAAAGATATTAAAACTATCTTTAGTATTCCCAGTTATGCTACTGTTGCTAATGCTGCCTTCTCTCACATTCCCGCTGTCTTTCTCAACAAGATCGCTTTAGAACACTATTCGGGTCTAATTAAGGAGTATTTCTTAGAATGAGTAAGTATGATGACATCGGTAAGCTGATGCACCTGCCATTAGCTGATATTGAACCAGGGGAACCATGCTCTGAATCTGAGTTTATCATCACCGCCGCAGCCGAGGCAGTTCTGCAAGGTGGCGGACACAATTGGATTCCTGTGATTGTTAAAGAAACAGGTGATTATCAATATCAAGTAGTCAGCAATTCCTTTATTTATGCAGTCGCTCAACAAGCTGAACTAGAGCGAGTCTGGTGCATAATCATTGAAGCCGAATCTAAAAACATTGAGCAAGCTAAAATTTTGGCAAGGGAAGTAATACCCAAAGTTAACCTTAGCACAGCATCAAGAGATACTATTCTTGCTGCACTTAGATATTTGGCTGCAGAACCCGGAAGTGCATTGAAGGGATTGGATGTCATTGTAGCGACTAATCGCATTTCAGCAGCCAATCGAGAAACCTGGTCAAACTTTAACCCTGTTACCAGCTTAAAATGTTCCATTACTAAGGGTAAAAAGTTAGATGCTTTAGCAAAAGTATTCTATCTCTCGCCGCCTGCTCCACTCGCGCCACCGCCGCCACCGCCTGAAGCAGTTAGCGTGAAACGTGCATCTAGAGATGAAATTTTTGATCGTCTCAATTACTTATACACTAATAAAATAGGAGGCTTTGAAAATATTGATGCAGAAAAAACAGCAGATGCTATTTTCAACGCGAATAAAGGCAAGTGGAAAAGCCTAACTCCAATTGCTAAGCTTGAATGCGGCCTTGATACAGCCAAAATGAAAATCATTAAAACCCTATTTAGCCTGTAAAACAATGTTAAGTGGTGTAGCGGATTCAATTTACTGGCTCAACCGCTATATTGAAAGATCGGAAAATATCGCCCATTTTGCCGAGGTCAATTTTAATCTCATTCTCGACTCTCCCAGCGGTATTACTCAACTATTTACTTATTTGCCCACTTAATGTACCATTGTGCGAAAATATCAAGCGGACGCTCAAACCAAAAGTCCGTAAAGGACTGTTAAACGCTCTCTCACACATTTCTGATGCGAAATACCAAAACATTCTTTTTGTCAAGCTTGTTCCTGATTGGCTTAACAATTAGTTTTCTGCTGACTCCTGGTTGGTTATCAAACTGGTTCCCCTCCCGGGCGATCGCACTTATGCCCCCGCAAACCCAAACCGCCGAATTTCGCGCTTTCTGGGTGGACGCCTTCAACCCCGGCTTCAAAACGCCTCAAGAAGTCACAAAATTGATCGCAGACGCGCAGCGGGCAAATGCCAACGCGATCGTCGCCCAAGTCCGCCGCCGTGGCGATGCTTTTTACACGAGTGCGATCGAACCCCGCACCCTCGATCCCAACGTTCCAGCGGGTTTCGACCCACTGCAAGATTTGATTGACAAAGCCCACGCCGCCGGCATTGAAGTATACGCTTGGATGGTCACGATGCCTGTAGTTTCCGGCGGCAAACTTCCCGCCGGTCACGTTTGGCAACAACACGGGCCCAATGCCCCGGGAATCAACAATTGGGCGATGCTGACTTCGAGCGGCGAAGCACCCGGTTACCTCGATCCCGGCCATCCAGACGCCGTAGATTATACTGTTTCCGTCTATTTGGACTTGCTGAAGCGCTACGATGTGGACGGCGTACAGTTGGATTACGTCCGCTACGGCGGGCCGACTTGGGGCTACAATCCGACTGCGATCGCCCGTTTCAATCAGCAAACAGGTCGATCGGGCAAACCCGCACCCACCGATCCCGCGTGGATGCAGTGGCGGCGCGATCAGGTGACAAATTTAGTGCGGAAGCTTTATGTAGAAAGCCTTGCAATCAAACCGCGTGTTAAAATTACCGCCGCCACGATCGCCTGGGGCGACGGCCCAACAAACGATGCAGCGTGGTATCAAACGCAGCCTTACAAAGAAGTATTGCAAGATTGGCGCGCTTGGCTGGAAGAAGGGATCGTAGACATGGCGATGCCGATGACTTACCAGCGCGAGTACAAACGATCGCAAAAACTCGCTTACGACCGCTGGATCGAGTACGCCAAAGACCACCAGTACAACCGCCAAATTGCGATCGGCCCCGGCAATTACCTCAACTACATCGAAGACACTCTAGGCCAGATTCGCCGCGCCGAACAGCCGTCTGCGAAAGGAAATCACGTCGCAGGTACGGTGCTCTATTCCTACGCTAGCAGCAACGTGTACACGAATGTGGAACTGCGATCGGGCGGCAGCGGAGATTTGCCCCGCCAGCCTTGGAAATACGTTCCCCAAAGCAACGATTTGTTTTACACCGCGCTTTCGCAGCCGAGTCAATACGTTGACGCTGCGACGGGCAAAACCTATGAAACTCAGCCTGTGTGGGCGACAGCAGCAGCCGTTCCCGATATGCCTTGGAAGTCGCGGCCGACTACAGGTGCGATCGCCGGAAATTTGCAGCGGTGCGATCGAACTTGCGACGGTGCGAACTTGACATTGCAGTCGATCGATGCTGCGGGCAAGGTGCGCCAACTGCGCGCGGATGGTAAAGGATGGTTTGGGGCGATCGAGCTTTCTCCGGGAACTTATCAGTTGAAAGTTGACGGAAGTCAAATTCAACAAACAGTTAATGTTGTCGCGGGTGAAGTCGCCAAAATCAATCTCGGAGCATCTTAATCAACTTGTAGTGCGATCGACGTATCTACTCGTTACCAGGCAGAGCCTGGTAACGCAGATCCGGAGGCTGTGCCTCCAATTTCCTTAAAACCTTCCGAGGCAGAGCCTCTATATCTCGGTTCTCAGGCAGACCCTGGGAACCAATTGATATCAGGTAGTGATGCACAGTAGACCTCTTGCAAAAATCCTTTTCATCAATTGATGGGACGGGATCTCCGGCCCATCCCACAAGAGTTATTGTTTCTTGTGGGATGGGATCTCCGGCCCGTCCTAATTATTTTTGCAAGAGGTCTTTTGTACATCACTAAGCTGTCGCGCATTTAAATTGTATATTCAGGGCGGGCGAGACGCCCACCCCACAAGAGTTTAATTGTTTTTTGACAGACAATTTAAATACAGAACAGCTTATAATTCTTGCATAAGAAAACGATATCATTACTGTGCATGACTACCGTTTGTGGAACAGGCCGGAAAGCCTGTTCTTGAAAATAGTATGCGGCGCTGCTCGATCGACAAACAGGAAAGTCTTTACACTTTGCCACCTGCATTGAGGCAATATATCAAAGGGTTGTAACTGAGATATTGCACCATTCTCAATCAGTCTTTTATGGGCTGGATCTCCTGCCCAACCCCTACTCCCCACAAGAAAATTAATTGTTTGTGGAACAGGCCGGAAAGCCTGTTCTTAAAAATGGTACAAGATGCCCAACCCCTACTCCCCACAAAAAAATTAGTTCTTCGCTTCACAGGCCGGAAAGCCTGTTCTTAAAAATGGTACAAGATGTGAGTTGCAACCAAAATCTAAAATCCAAAATCCAAAATCGAACGATCGCCCTGTGCTATCATAGAATACAAAACTTATTGAGTCGAGTTATATGACCACAATAACTACAGTCACAACAGCCTCCAAACTCGCTGATTACTACATCTGGTTTGCGAATGACGTAGGCTCCTATCTCAGCAACCACAAGCTACAAAAACTATTGTACTACGCCCAAGCATGGTATTTAGCATTTGAGGATACACCGCTGTTTGAGGAAGATTTTGAAGCTTGGGTGCACGGGCCGACTATCCCGGCTTTATTTTATGAATACAAAGAACAATTTGACTGGAAGCCAATTCTGAAAGAAGTCGAAAAACCAGAGTTTCCCGAAGAAGTACAAGAGTTTTTAGACGAGTTGTCCGACGAATATTTCTTTTGCGATGCCTATGAGTTAGAATTGATGGTGCGCCGCGAAGACCCTTGGATTAATGCTAGAGGTGAGTTGCCAAAAGATGAACCTTCTCATGCTATTATTACCAAGGAATCAATGAGAGAATTTTACAAAACCCGTGTCATCGAAGAAAATTAAGAAAGCAGATATACGTCGCCAGCAATCTTTATCTAGCATCAATCGTCTCGATGTAAAAATACCGGAAGGAGTTAGTTTTTCTTTCAGGTATTATCAGGATGATAAAGATAAGTTCTCAATTGGCGGTAGAGATGCTAAGTATCTAGCATCTTTACTGAGAAGGCTGCGCGATTTGTCACAATTGAATGCTCCAGAAATTATCAATAATCAGAGTAAAAGTCTGCGCTGTCATAGCATAGTTTGGAAAAATACAACTGAACCCAATGGCTTTGGCATTCCCAATGAAACTGAGCTAGTAAATGTTCCCTACCAGTTTCAAATATCTGCTAATGAATACGGCAGAGTGCATGGCTTTTTTAGTGAAAATGTTTTTTCTATTGTCTGGCTAGACCCAGACCACAATCTTTACAGTTGAAATTATGATAAATTACCCACGGTCAGGACACGGCAGTGCCGTTTCCCTACAATTAATCGGGTAGGGAAACGGCATTGCCGTGTCCCGATCGCTGGCGGGATTCCCTCAGACTAAAGAAACCGGGTTTTTTACTGAATCTGTGGCTGCGACGAAATATTTTCGCAAAAAACCCGGTTTCTGGGCCCCGTGCTAAGTCCTAATTTTAATAAAATTTTGCATAGAGAGCAGAAATAAAATTCACGCTTAAAAAGCCTACTCCTAGTACGAGAATGATAAAGATGGCGATACTGAAAATAGACTTTAGCCGATCGGCAATTCCTGGTTTTTCTGAGTTCATCGGTCAATTTTTGCAGTAAATTTTATCCGGGCAATTGAGAAACTGTAAATTATACCAATGCGCGCACAAAAAAGCAACTCCAGACAAGCTCCAAACGACGATCGCCCTCAGTAGGTCGCATTTTTTTAATTTTTAATCTAAAATCTAAAATCTAAAATAGTCTTAGGCATTGTTCGGTTGGGCCGGGAAGCTATTGTCGATCGCCCGAACCCGATCGCGCCCGCGTCCTGTAAAATAGAGAGCGCGTTGGGGCGAACCTTTTAACAGCCGGAATTGGGCGCGATCGCCGTCAGATCCCAAATACATAATAATTTGTCAGTCATCCTTAGTTTACTGACAAAGGTAAAAATAGAAGAGTTTCAGGAAATAATCTAAAACATATAACTGAAAAAAGGATAGAAATCGATGCTCCACCCAGTCTCGCAACCTTACCAACAACGAGAAAATACTATGACTCAAAGAGCCGTGCGGAAGCCAAAACCCTCTGTTGGAAACCACTTGAGGCCAATTTTTCCTCAAAGGCACTGGCTGGAGCTGGCAGAATACGCCTCTCTGGCGGCCTCTGGTGTGGGTTCCCTGGCGGTGGCTGTGTCGGGTCAAGCTTTTTATGGGGTGGCTCCCCTAACTTTGGCTTTGTCGCTGAATGTTGCTAACCGGTATCGGTTCGAGCAGCAAGTGCGGGTGCATCAAAATTCGGAAATGGCTCAAGTGCAAAAGTCTGTAAATAAGGTCGAAAAAACGGCGGTGACGGTAATTGTTAAATTACGCAAGCAGTTGTCAGGAGATATTGCAGCGCTGCGCCAGCAAATGGCTGCACTGCCTAGGGCAGAAGGCTTTGAGGAGTCGATCGACATCCAGCGGCAGTTGCTGAGTTTGGGAGAGTCGGTAGCTTCTTTGCAAGAAATCGTAGCGTCTGCTGTGCTCGATGTCCGCCAGCAGGTGAGCGAACAACTGCAAGATTTTCGAGAAGGCCAACCGGCGAATCTCGAAGCTGTGGAACAGGCTATAGAGCAACTGCAAAGCGCCACGCAAGGCTTGGCAGAAACTTCTCTCACGCGAGACGACTGGGAAGCAGTAAATACTCGATTTTTGGAAATCCAGAAAGTCATGGCAAATCTGCAAAGCCAACTGCAAGCTCCCGCGCACGAATCGACTGCGGATTTGTCGATCGTCCAAGCTCAAATCCACCGTTTGGAACACGAGCAGCAAGAAGTTGTCAAACCTCACCTCAAGCGCTTAATCTCGGTTGTCAAAGAGTTGCAGCACACGCAAGAGAATAGTCAGTAGTCAGCAGTCAGTAGTCAGTAGTCAGTAGTCAGTAGTCAGTAGTCATTAGTCATCAGTCATCAGTCATCAGTCATCAGTCAGAAGGAATACTTTTTCCATCGGACACTGAGACACTATCCGACTCTCTGACAAGCGAATTGCAAAGGTGGTACCCGCCACGCGATCGAACCGTGGAGTCAATCGAAAGCATCTCAAATCTAAAATCCTCAAGCCCCCGAATTTATCCGTGGGGTCAATCCAAAATCTCAAATCTCAAATCTAAAATCGAATGACTCTCGCCCGATCGAACCCAAATTTTTCGACAATTGTGTTACAAAATGAAAAGCTAATCTGCTTAGTTCACCTGTCTTCAACCTGTTACAAGAAAATTAAATGACTGCAACCGTAACTATTGCTGATAACCCGTTACTAATCGGTCAAGGACTGCCTCCATTTGACGCGATCGAAGCGGAGCACGTAATCCCCGCTGTTACCCAACTGCTGACCGAATTAGAAGCCTCGCTAGCTACCTTAGAATCGTCTGTAGAGCCGACTTGGAGCGGCTTAGTAGAACCGTTGCAGCGGCTCGGAGAACGTTTAAATTGGAGCTGGAGCATTGTCGGACATTTGATGGGCGTGAAAAATAGCCCGGAACTGCGATCGGCTCACGAAACAGTGCAGCCGGAAGTAGTAAAATTTTGGAGCAAGCTCAGTCAAAGCAAACCGCTTTATGAAGCTTTTAAAGCACTGCGGGCAAGCGAAAATTGGGACAGCTTAGAGTCAGCTCAAAAGCGAATTGTCGAAGCCGCTCTCCGAGACGCCCAACTCTCCGGCGTCGGTTTAGAAGGCGAGCAAAAAGAGCGTTTTAATGCCATTCAATTAGAATTAGCCGAAATTACTACCCAATTTTCCAATCACGTCCTCGACGCTACCAAAGCTTTCAGCATCACCCTCACAAACAAAGACGAAATTGACGGTTTGCCGCCGAGTTTGTTGAGTTTAGCAGCTCAAGCCGCTCGCAGCGCGGGCGAAGAAAATGCGGATGCCGAAAACGGCCCTTGGCGGATCACTTTAGACTTTCCGAGTTACGGCCCTTTCATGCAGCACAGCACCCGCCGCGACTTGCGCGAAAAGTTGTACAAAGCTTTTATCGGCAGAGCCAGTAGCGGAGAATTGAATAACTGGCCGTTGACCGATCGCATTTTAGCTTTGCGCCACGAAAAAGCTGCTTTGCTCGGGTTTAGCAGTTATGCCGAATTGAGCTTGGCGAGCAAAATGGCTCCCGACGTTGCAGCAGTGGAAGCTTTGTTAGAAGAATTGCGCTTAGCTAGTTACAGTGCGGCTGTCAAAGATTTAGAAGAATTGAAAGCTTTTGCTGCCGAAAAAGGCGCGCCGGAAGCTGGGGATTTGAAGCACTGGGATATCGGTTTTTGGTCGGAACGGCGCAGGGAAGAAAAATTTGCTTTTAGTGCCGAAGAATTGCGCCCTTACTTTGCTTTGCCGCAGGTATTAGAGGGGTTATTTCGATTAGTAAATCGGCTGTTCGGCGTGACAGTAACTGCGGCAGACGGTCAAACTCCTGTGTGGCACGAAGATGTGCGCTATTTCCAAATAGATGATGAAGCAGGAAATACGATCGCCAATTTCTATTTAGACCCCTACAGCCGCCCCGAGGAAAAGCGCGGCGGTGCTTGGATGGATGAGTGCGTGGTGCGCGCTAAATTTGTGGAAGCGTCCAAGACAACCACGCGGTTGCCGGTGGCTTATTTGGTGTGCAACCAAAGTCCTCCTGTTGACGGTAAACCGAGTTTAATGACTTTTTTGGAAGTAGAAACTTTGTTTCACGAATTCGGTCACGGTTTGCAGCATATGCTGACAACGGTAGACTATCCGGGGGCCTCGGGCATCAATAATGTTGAGTGGGATGCGGTGGAATTGCCCAGTCAATTTATGGAAAATTGGTGTTACGATCGCGCTACTTTGTTCGGGATGGCAAAGCATTACCAAACTGGGGAAACTTTGCCGGAACACTACTACCAAAAACTGCTAGCAGCGCGCCACTACATGAGCGGCACCGCCATGCTCAGGCAAGTACATTTTAGCAGCGTTGACATCGAATTGCACCACCGCTACCGATCGGGCGGCAGCGAAACTGTGGCCGATGTCCGCAACCGCATCGCTAAAACTACGACTGTTTTGTCTCCTCTAAAAGAAGACGCATTTTTGTGCGCTTTCGGACACATTTTTGCGGGCGGCTACGCGGCGGGATATTACAGTTACAAATGGGCGGAAGTGCTCAGCGCTGATGCTTTTGCGGCGTTTGAGGAAGCGGGTTTGGAAGATGAAAGTGCGATCGCCTCTACAGGCAAGCGCTTCCGAGATACAGTGTTAGGATTGGGCGGCAGTTTGCACCCGATGGAAGTGTTTAAAACTTTCCGGGGACGCGAACCGAGCACTAAAGCTTTGTTGAGGCACAGCGGTTTAGTTGCGGCTTAATTAAGTGTGGAATAACTCGGGATTAATCTGGGTGAATTTATCTGCATTAATCCCGGTTTTTTGTTGAACAAGATTTACGCATATCCTGTATGCGTAGGGTGCGGTGTGCATGGAGTCTTACCGCTATACAGCCAATTCCAGGTTTATAAATTACACCCCAGATCGTTCGATATCCCTAGGGACACGGCACTGCCGTGTCCCTACACTTCATAAACCTGGAATCCGCTATAATTCATGCGTAAAATCACTTTTTGCGTAACTTTTATTGGTATAAAATTGATAATTGGATCGACACTTTTTTTATTGGTATTAATAAGACTTGCATTCCTCACTACAAACCAATTTTATTGTAGAACATGATGCCAGAAACCTCTGTAGTTTGGCACATCATCCCCAATCTTTTTTAGGACTAAGGCCAACTGTCACAAATTGGTATTAAATTTTAGGTATGTAGTTGCGCTTCAGCGCTCTTAGTTTAGGAAAGAGCGCTGAAGCGCAACTACATACCTTTGTGCCACTTGGCCTTAGTCCTATTTTTGTGGAAAATCGGGCATAAAGTGCGATCGCCAGCAGCTTTTAGTTTAGGTTGAAGGCTCATCAAAGCAGCATTTGCGAATATTTGTTGTCATTTAACACTGATTATACTTAACTTTCCCTCTCCCTGAAATTAGCTTTATATTTCTCAACATTGATCGGCTGTTTGATCGATACAGCTAATGCTTTTATTGGCAACGAAAAATCTAGGCTTTTACCGAATCTTTAATATAGAGCGGCAACAGCGGTAGTTTTTTAAAGTTTTGATAAAGAGCGGGGGACTCGGCGTCCAAAATGTAAAAAAAATCAAGTATTAACTAAAAAACTTAGTTGGGATTAATTTTAGGATTGTCAGAAAAAATCTTTGTATATATGATAAAAAGTAAGGATTGATAGTTAGTCGTTCACCCATAGATTAAGATTTTCATGGATATTCAATTAATTAATATCGGTTTTGGTAACATTGTGTCTGCTAATCGAGTGATTGCGATTGTCAGTCCCGAGTCAGCGCCAATTAAGCGGATTATTACTGATGCGCGGGATCGGGGACAACTGGTTGACGCGACTTACGGCCGCCGCACGAGAGCGGTAATTATTACAGATTCGAGTCATGTCATCCTCTCGGCGATTCAGCCGGAAACGGTTGCTAATCGTTTTGCGATCGGCAAAGACGGTCAAGGTCGGGATGATTGAGGTTTGTCAGTTGCAATTTGAGCGTTTACAGTCTAAAGTAAGCGGAAACTTAAATTGTTACACGTTTCTATTCTAAAAATGAAATCTGGTAAATTAATTGTTCTGACGGGGCCTAGCGGTGTGGGGAAAGGCACCCTAGTACGATCGCTCCTCAATCGCCATCCCGAATTGTATCTTTCGGTATCGGTGACAACTCGATCGCCCCGTGAGGGAGAAATTGAGGGAAAGCATTACTATTTTGTCAGCCGCAGCCGCTTTCAACAAATGGTTGAGGCTGGAGAATTTGCCGAATCGGCCGAGTTTGCCGGTAATTTTTACGGTACTCCTTATTTGGGTCTCAAACAAGGAATCGGTGAGGGAAAATCGGTAATCCTGGAACTTGAGCTGGAAGGGGCGAGGCAAATTAGGAATAAGTTTCCAGAGGCGCTGCGAATTTTTATTTTACCTCCTTCTTGGGATGAGTTGGAACGGCGCTTGCGGAGTCGGGGTCAAGATTCCGAAAGTGCGATCGCCCGTCGGTTGCTGCGGGCTAAAGAGGAAATTGAAGCTGCGGGGGAATTTGATTTTCAGGTTGTCAACGATGATTTAGAAGTTGCTTTGAAAAAGCTAGAATCAATACTTAATTTGGAGTAATTTTTAGGTTAGTTATTTGTTATTTGTTATTTGTGGGGAGCGCAACTAATAATCAATGCCCCATCCCTCCGCTTCGCTCCGCCCAATTCCCAATTACCGATTCCCTATTACCCATTTTTCAGTCCGGGCTAAAACTTCGGTACTGTGTTTGATAGCAATACAAACTTTGAAATTCAATTCTAGAGTGTTGGACGCAGGCGAAAATTTCCTGATCGGTTCAATTTCGCGAGCAGAACAGCCCAACATTTCCATATAAGCTAGCGTCCAACCAATAGCTGCAATGTCGCTGATATTGCCCGTACCTTCACACAGGTGACAGCTAATTTCACCTTGCGGGCCGCACTCAGGACAAACCCAATTGCCGAGCGATGAATGTGCTTCATTTGTGCGAGCATTAGATGCAGTTTTTAAGGCTTTAATGTGATTTTGAACTACTTGTTCAAAACTTCGAGCTTGCTTGATGCCCTGGATGGATTTGTTGTGCGATCGCCCGATTTCTTCTGTTGGTTGTGGAAACGAAGCAAGAGATGCTGTTTGGTTCTCCCTGGTTACTCTAGATTCGCCTAGGTTCGCAGTTAGCTGAATACCATAGTCTTTCGACTCCGCAGTCTGAGATTGGTTGAGTGCGCTGGAGGAATCGGGTTCGGAAGTTGTGAAGGATGGTTCTATTCGATCGGCAAAATCTTGCATTGAGAGGTGATGTTCGATCGCCAAAGACCAAGTTCTTTTATGCCGGAGGTCGCCATATTTTCTAGCTTCGGCCTCAGTAATGCCCAGCGCCGCCGCCTCTTGGCGCAGCACATTCATCGAAGTCATTGTATCTGATATCATTAGTTTGTTTGCAGTTAATTTACGATCGCCAGATCGACCTACAAATAAATTACTTTAGATATAGTAGCCTAAATCTAAAATCTAAAATCTAAAATCTAAAATTGGATGACTTCAATTTTTCCCGATACAGCTTTATCTGTTGCCGGACTAACATCTTACCTGCAAGACTTGTTGGAGGGCGATCGCAACCTGCAATCAGTTTGGCTGACAGGCGAGGTGTCGAACGTTTCGCACCACCCCAGCGGCTGCTTTTTCACTCTGTGCGACACCGACAAAAGCGCTGCGATTCGCTGCGTGGTGTGGAATTCTCAGCGGCAAAAATTATTGAAGTTGCCCGCAAAAGGGGAACAGTTGCTGGTTTTGGGAAGCATCCGGGTTTACAAAAATCGCGGCGAGTACCAGTTGACTGTTGTGCAATCGCTGCCGGCTGGGGAAGGGTTGCAGGCTTTGCGGTTGCAGCAATTGCGATCGCGCTTGGATGCTGAGGGTTTCTTCGATCCCGCCAGAAAGCGCCCGATTCCCGCACACCCGCAAATTGTTGCCGTGGTGACATCCGATACTGGCGCTGCTTGGGGAGACATTCAGCGGACTCTAGCCCAAAGATATCCCGGTTTGCGGGTGTTGCTGTCGCCGACAGGAGTGCAGGGAGAATTGGCTGCTGCTGCCATTGCTAGGGCGATCGCCCGTGTAGAATTGGACGGTAGGGCCGATGTCATAATTTTAGGGCGGGGCGGCGGTTCTGCGGAAGATTTGGCTTGTTTTAATGATGAGAGAGTTGTCAGGGCGATCGCGAATTGTGCGATTCCAATTATTACAGGCATCGGACACGAAAGAGACGAATCTCTCGCCGATTTAGTAGCAGATAAACGAGCCCACACTCCCACTGCCGCGGCGGCTCAAGCTGTACCAATTTTAGCAGATATTTACTTTGAACACAAGCAGCGAATGGTCAATTTAGCAAACGCTGTGCGGGCAAGATTTCAGACAGAACAAGAGCATTTGCAACTGTTACAAAACCGATTAAAAGGTTTGCCTGCGACATCCCGAACTTTGCGGCAAGCAACTGGTAAACTGGAAGTATTGCAAGAAAAATTATCCGCATTAAATCCGGCTGCGGTATTGCAAAGGGGTTATGCGGCGGTAATCCAAAGTGACGGTACGATCGTCCGCACAACCGACGGTTTGGAATTGGGAGAGGAATTGACTGTGAGGTTGAGTCGGGGCGTGCTGAAAGTTAAGATTGTAGAAGTATTAGATGCAGAAGAAAAGTTATGATTGATTCGCAGTTGCGCCAGTCTGACTGGAATTATGAGGAAACGGTCGATCGCATTGAAGCGATTATCGATCGGGTGGAATCGGGAGAATTGCCTCTAGAGGAGGTTTTCGAGCAGTTTGCGGTGGCTGTGGAGTGTTTGCAGGAGTGCGAAAGCTTTTTGGCGCGGGGGAAGGAACAGATGGATTTGTCGATCGAGCTTTTGGCCGCGGAACCCGATTTTTAAGCGCAGGTGAACGGGAATTAGGGCGGATGAAATATGTTGATTTGTTATTGGATAATTTGTGCGATCGACTCATTGAGGAATGGAGGACACGGCAATGCCGTTTCCCTACCCCAAAACAATCAATCTTCCTCGCTTTTTATGTAACCATCGCCCGATCAATTGTAGGGACACGGCACTGCCGTGTCCTGACTGTGGGTTATATTAATTCCGATATCACCGGACATGATATAACGTGTTTGTTGAAACAATCAAACACCAGAAATCAATGCAAACCCTGACAAATAAACCCCGACCAATAAATCAAATCATCAAAAGGATTTGACATATTATAAAGATTTTTTGCCAAACTTTCATATCCTTTCTTCCGTTCCTGAATCTGATTTTCCTGCTTCGCTATTTCCTTCAACTTCTTATCCAACTCCTTAAACTCATCCGTCCCCTTATTGTAGGATTTCTGCCGCAATCTTAACTCCTTCCTTTCCTGTTGAACCGCAGCCAATTCCCCCTCTAAATCCCCAATAATTGTCTGAAGCAACGGATCGATTTGCGGCTGATAAAGCTGCTGCAACTCCGCCCCTGAAATTGTCCGCAACCGCACCTGTCCCCGCCGCAAAGCCTCTGGACGACTCAAACCTTGCCCGCGATACTCATAGTAAAAAATCGCAAACAAAGCCGTAGCAAAATCATCCACCGCCCACAAAGTGCTGACCACACTCCGCGCCCCCGCACACAAAAATCCCGTTCCCAAACTGAGCAGATTGTCGGTGATTTCCGTGGAACCTAAATGAGCTTCACAGAAGGCCAGAAACACCTCTAATAATTCCGGCAACCGCCAACCGGGAGTCATTAACTCTCCTAACGTGATACTGGTATCACCACCTAAACACAACCGCGATTCCAAAGAATTGTCCAAACGCGAGACAGCGTGGTGGCTGGAGTGGATGACATTCACATTTTGGGCTAGCTTTCGATAGGCGGCGACTGTTGCTTGTTGACTGCCTTGTAAGCGCTGGGTTACTGGCACGATATTGGCAATTTGTTCGCACTCGAAAGGAGTGAAATACAAGTCATCAGTTGCATTTTCTACAATCCCGTATTTCGGCGATTCGATGGCTGGACGTTGACGGCAATACTCCAAGATTCGGCAACTCGGAACATAACGAATTAGGAAATAATCGCTAAGAACCCCCCCCGGCCCCCCCTTGCTAAGGGGGGGAGAAAGAGCGGGTTCTTCCTCAACACCAAGGGCAGAATCTTGATTCTTAAGCCCCCCCTTACTAAGGGGGGGTTGGGGGGGTTCTACCGGCAAAGCCGCCAGCGGAATCTGATGCAAAAACAAATGCGGAATCACAATCAATTCCTCAATCCCCTCCAAACAATTACCAATCAACTCATCAACCTTCAACCGCTGCGACAACTGAGACAAAAACTCACCCATCCCCTGTTTCCAAGCTTTCCGATCCCCCAAATAAGGCGACAGCCAACTCTCGCGAATCCACTGCTGAAAATTCCCCCAACCCTCTCCATGACAAGTGTGAATCTGCGGCGCTTTATCCTTGTAAATCACAAAAACATGAGTGTCATCATCCGTCGTGTAAAAACAGAGAATCGCCGTCTGGGAATTATCAATCAACTGCTGCATCGCCGCAAACTGCATCGGATCTACTTGAACTTGTCCCGCTAAAACCGGATCTAAACTGCGGATGTTTTCCCAGATTCGCTGTTTCTGGGCTTCCAATTCTTGAATCTTGTCACTGTAAGCCTCAGTATGCGCCCGATTCCGCGACTGACTCCCCACACCAGCTAATCCCTTATTCCCCTCAGATGGATTGCGGAGTTGTTCGACTTCTGCGTCAATTTCCCGCTGCTTCGCTTCAAATTCCTGCAAATATTTTTGCACTTCCGGCGGGATTTCGCCGCTAGCATACAAGTCATTGCTGTGCATCAAATCGACTAACCGCTGAGCACGGGTTCTGTCGCAATATTCGATCGCTTTTTCCAGTTGGTTGTTGTTGACGGCAGCTTGAATTGCCTTTTCGTAAACGCCAATGGATTCTGCTAAAATCTGTTGGCGGATATCGTCGGAAGTTGCCCAACTTCTGCTGGTTTCCACTGCTTGAATTGCTTTCTCGAATCCTTCTAGGGCGATATCCCAGAAACCAGCAGTGAAAGCGGTATTGCCGAGGCCTCTACCCGATTCCAAGCAGTTTAAAGGGAAAGCAGTAGGAGTATAAATTTCTAAGGCTAAGCGGTAACAGGCGATCGCCCGTTCTATATTCTCGGCTCTGACTCCTTCTATTCTGTAACTATAGGCTTCCCCCAAATTGTTTTGAGTAGCTGCCCACTTTTCGGGATAATCCTTGCGGGTACGGACTTCTAATGTAGCAGTCAAACAGGCGATCGCCCGTTCTCTATTTTCTGTTATGACTCCTTCTATTCTGTAAATATAGGCAATCGCCAAATTGTTTTGAGTATCTGCCCATTGTTCGGGATAATTCTCGCGGGTACAGACTTCTAATGCAGTAGTAAAGCAGTCGATCGCCTGTTCTCTATTCTCGGCCCTGACTCCTGAAATTCTGTAAATATAGGCGTACCCAAAATGGTTTTGAATCATTGCCCACTCTTTGGGATAATTCTCGCGCTTGTAGACTTCTAATGCAGCAGTAAAACAGGCGATCCCCCATTCTATATTTTCTGCTCTGACTTCTTCTATTCTGTAAATATAGGCAATCGCCAAATTATTTTGAGTATCTGCCCATTGTTCGGGATAATTCTCGCGCTTGTAGACTTCTAATGCAGCAGTATAACACTCGATCGCCCCTTCTATATTCGCCGCCCTGACTCCTTCTATTCTGTCACTATAGGCAATCGCCAAATTGTTTTTAGTCTCTGCCCATTGTTCAGGATAATTCTCGCGCTTGTAGACTTCTAAGGCAGCAGTATAACACTCGATCTCCCGTTCTATATTCGCCGCCCTGACTCCTTCTATTCTGTCACTATAGGCAATCGCCAAATTCTTCTGAATCATTGCCCATTCTTCGGGATAATTCTCGCGCTTGTAGACTTCTAATGCAGCAGTATAACAAGCAATGCCTATTTCTAAATTCCACGATCGCGTTCCCAGGGTAAACTGATTAATTAAATTACCAAAATTGACAATAACTGCTGCACTAAATGTAGCTTCTTCTAAGGTAATTTCTGTGAATCTGGATGTTGCCCAAGCTTGTAAAAATTTAGCAAATTTCAAATCCAATTTATCGAAGTTTTGTTGTAAAATAGGATAGACAAGTTGAGGATTTAGGTCACTATCTGACCTTGTTTGCAACACCTCCGCCAAAAAAGATAAATACTCTTCAAGAGTTACTGTATAGCCGACATAATTTGCCAATTGTGCCGCCAGATTTTGCAACCAAGCTGCATTCGAGTTACCCTCTGCCGCCATCTGCTCCGCAACCGCTTCTATGATTCGCACAAAATCTGCATCAACTAACTCTCGATTGGCGTTAAGGATATCATTTTCTTCACCGTTATCGCACGCCAGCAGGGCTTGAATCAGTTGGAGATAGGCGTTCAAGCGTTGTTCGTCTATAGGAATGGCTCTCCTGGCTATCCGGTGATTGATATAGCTTATGTGTTTTGGCGTAAGAATTTCAGTGATTTCATTACCTATTTTGTGTACTTTTCGATAAAGTTTTAACCACAAATCCAAGAGACTCATAGGAATTTACCTTTAATGGTGTATGTATATATATCGCCAGTTTGGGGAAAATTTACGCAAAATTCCAGAAAAAATTTTTCGGCGGGCTCAGAAACCGGGTTTTTGACAAAAAGACTTCGTTAGAGCGAGCAAATGCGGCCAAAAACCCGGTTTCTTTGTTTTGTAGGGTAGAGATTTTCGATTCAGTTTCGGAGATTGTCAGTAGCGATGCACCCTACACTATCTCTAGTAATTTCTTAATCAGATTCATCTTCCGATATTGCTTGATATTCCAAAAGCTGTTCCCCTCGGATAATCCACAATTTACCCGCAACTTCTGCCGCATCCAATCCGCGAATTAATATTTCTACTGCCGCTTGCAAATCTTGCGGTTTCGCTTGAGAAGGCAGACGCAGTAACACAATCCCAGAATAATCAGAAGGATTGTAGCGGAGGCGATTGCCAAACCCCCTATCCAAAGTCACCAAACATCTACCTTCTCTCCGACAGATATCAATCAACAATCCATCCGCCGTTGAAGTCAAATTTTGTTCCCGTACAGTCGCCACATCGTGGCCAGCTAAACGTAACAGCGAAACAACGCGAATGCTGCCCAAATTTTCATCAAGTTTTAACTTCACCCTGCAACTACCTTTGTTTCACCAACAGGAATTTCGACATAACAATCTCTTGCCAACTCAGCCGCATAAGCAATACAAGCCAAAATATCTTCTCGTTCAATTCCCGGATATTCCTCAAGCAATTCTTCCACAGTCATGCCGCTAGCGAGAAAGTCAAGAATCAGAGAAACCCAAATGCGATGGCCGCGAATACAAGGTTTGCCAAAGCAGATATTCGAGTCGATTGAGATGCGAGACAGTAAATTATTTTGAGTCATATCTGTTCAATGAGATATTTTCCATTGATTCATTGTAATGAATTTTAGGGTTGATTTGTGGGAACCCAGAAACCGGGTTTTTACGACAATATTTCGTTTCCACCCGCAGATGTGGCCAAAAACCCGGTTTCTTTAGTCGGTGAAATCCCTACAAATCATCACCATCTCCCCAAATCTCAGCTAACTTCTCCAACAACTCTTCAGCAATCAGATTCAGTTCCGCTTTCACCTCCTCCTCAATATCCGAAACCTTCTCACCAGGTGAAGATTTATGACTTGAAAAATATGAATCTCGATTTCCCAAACCGCCACGACTAGAACTACTTCCTGCTAAAGCCTTCCCCCCTTCATATCCCCAGTCAGATTTCTCGCTACTGTGAAAAACGCCATTTAAAATTGCAGCCATTTCAGCAATAGATTTGTGTTGCAACTTCTCCCGAACTCGTGCTTGTACGGGGTCATCTGCTGCCAAATCCGATAGCAACTCTTCAATTTCACCTTGCAACAGCGGAATTGCCAACTCAATCCGATCCAAATAATCCAACAATTCCTCAACAGGTTTGAGATTAGTTAGAGAAATTTCTTCAGTTTCATCCAGAATTTCCACAGCCGGAATAAACCCCAAAAGTTTGACTTTATCGAAAGGTTCGGCAAACCCAACTGCGACATAAGCAATGCGATTTTCCCGCACTTCCGGCAGAGAAATCGCGGTTTCTCCAAGCTGAACCGGACAGCATTCTATCTTGCCAATTCCCGGCAAAACCAAATCGGCGACATTGTGAAACATTCTGAGCACCGGATGCCAACTTTCCCCAGCATCCAAGTCAGTTTCATAGCGAAGTTCTTGCACAAAAGTATTAACTGCTAGAACAGCAAGAGTATTGCGATAAACTTGTTGATTTTTCTCAGCATTGGGTTGAGAATCTGCGAATTTTCGAGCTAACTCGCAGTCTTGTTCCTTGAAACGAATTGTGATGCAATATTCAGTAGCATTAGTCATGACTATTCCTCCTCTATTTGTTGTAATCTTTTGGCATCAATTTCGTACCCAATCTTTTGAGCTATCTCGGCCAATAGAGGGACACAGTTATTGTACCAAAGTCTGGTAACATTGTCAGGAGGAATATTCAGGTCTTTTTTGATTTGTTTAAAGGTCTGGGGCGGAGATGTTAAAATCCTTCGCTTAATCAGTTCCCAACAGTTGCAAATCGGGTATTTCCGACTACAGCAGTTACGCAATCTTTGTTCCGGGTCTTGCTCTAAATAAGCTTTTAGTTGCAGAAAACGCTCTTGTTGTTCTACATAATCGATGGGCGGTTTTGGTCGCGGATCGGGTATAATATCTTCTTTTGTTGTGGCATTTTCTTCGCTTGTAGGTTCGTCTAAATTGACAAATCTGATTTTTTTGTGTTTGCGTCGCACATCTATGCAATCACCTTTTATATTGAGGTTATACCACCGAACAAAACACTGACACACATCAGAAGGAGTGGCATTGTCAACATCAATATCGTACCTTTCTGAAAAATTTTCCAAATTTTCTGTGATGTATTTGACAGTCATTTGGAGTGCCTCATCGTAATAGGTTTGTAAACCCATATCGATGCGCTCTTTAGTCTTGCTTTTTGGCAAGTAGTCAATTAAATCGAGTAGAGATTGAATCGTTTTGAGTCGCTGGGAGTATTCAGACTCAGCAAGAGCTTGTAATATCAGGCTTTTGACCTTTGAATCGAGTTCGGTGTTCACAGGCACGTTCGGATAGCATCGGGGTAATTCGATTATCCCAGAGAAAATAGTGCTGTAACGTGCCAGCAGTAACAAAGTCAAGGAAATCGGCTTGAGTTCCCAATCCAGCCACAAGTTGAAACTTGCGGCTACAGGAACTAAGCCTGGTAAAGGTTCGACGGGGGTATCATGTCTCGTCATAGTGGAATTTTTTGGGGTTGATATATTGATGTCGCAGGTGTCGGGGGGTTTATGCAGATTGAGGGGAATTTTTTTAGTGGTGTCCCCGATGGAAGGACATCGCACCGCGCTCTTCTTCGTGTCAACTTAACGTTAAACCCATTTACAGACAACTGTTTGACGATTAAGGCCAGATCCCCCCTAGCCCCCCTTAAAAAGGGGGGGACAAGAGCTTTCAAAGTCTGTTTAAGGGGAGGAAAAGAGCATTCAAAGTCCCCCTTCTTAAGGGGGATTTAGGGGGATCTAGACTGCGATACAAACGAGAGATACAGAGGGTTTCAGTCTTAAACAGTATCCTTCATTGCATTAGAATGCCGTTCTTCCCGCCACCGAGATTCAGCTTCCGCATACCGTCGTTCTGCGGCGGCGATTTCCTCCTCGTAATGCTTGATTTTGTTACTGTATTTGTGATTCAACCACTGAATGTCATGGGCGAAACTTTCCTTCAATTTTTGTTCTTGGACTTCCATCCATTCAATTTTTAACTGAGCCACTTGTTCCGGCGAATAAGTACCAGCGGGCGGTTTATACTGTTCGGCAATTTGAGCAATATCAGCTTTAAACTTAAAATACCGCTGTTCCCGTTTCTCGTCCTGTTCTTTTTCAATTTGATGATTTTCGGTCTCATACCACCCGATTTGAAAGTCGGCTTCTACCATGTTCCAATTCTTCAATCGCCCGCTGGTATCGCCTTCGCTGACAAATTTTTCGCGACGCAGGTTTAAGACTTGCTCATAGGCGAGTTCTCGCTGTTTCATAGCAACTTCTTCGTCTATTTCGGCAATCTGATTTGCTTCCAATTGGGTGATTTCTTTAGGGAGACTATCTTCGTATTGCCCAATTAATGAGCGGGCGTGCCCCGGCATTTCAAAGGCATCATTTTGCAGGGAGGCTGCTCCCCATAACATTACCACGGGCAGGCTGGCGGCGATCGCATTTAAGACAATTCCTCCCGGCAATCCCAACCCGATGACAATCCCCAGAGACATCGCATACTCCGTGCCGCTCAATCCAATGGCTAAACCTACATCGGTAAGGGGTAGTTTATCCAAAAATTGGCCTTCCACTTTCAGAACTAATGCAGTTTGAGCTTCGTAAAATAGTTCGCCAAATTCATTTTTGGCGGGATGAGCTTGTTTTTGTTTTACTATATCCTTCAATACTTGCTGAGTGCCGTTTTTCTTGCGAGAATGCTCCATGACTTTCATCACTTTTTTATCCGCCACTACCCCCGCCGCGCCCCCGATTAACAAACTCGCTGGAATGCTCATACTTCCCAAGCGAGAAGTCAGTATTTGCGCTCCCGCACTGAAAGTAAACGCACTCATTACCCCTACCACAATATTCACTATTTTCTTGGTTTGAGGGTTGGGGGTGCGTTTCGCTAAAGGAGTTAAATCGTTAATGCGAGTTTTCGCTTTTTCTCCTTCTGCATATCGTTTTTCCCGCTGACTCATTTGGGATTTGATTTGTTTGGGGAGTAGGGCGGTCAATTCTTGGTGCAGGTATTGCCATGCTACGATGCTGGCGGCAGAATTGTGGTTGTGATTGGTGGAATTCATTGGTTTTACCTCTATTTTTTTGCTTGATAAGATAGTGTCGCTAGAGGTTGAAGATTTAGGCAGAATTTTGATAAATTGTTTGGCTATCCCTTCTATGACTCGGCGGTTGAAACCGCGTCTACACACACAAAGTCCGCCTTCGCGGACTAAGACAGGGGATATTTAAGCTATACTCTGAACCGAATTAATTTGATTTAGCCGTCATTTTTCGCGCTTTGGTAAAGGCTGCATCAATGCAAGGTGTCATCGATCGCCTAACTGCATCTTCATCTTTGCCTTCGTCTAAAACACAAATGCTCTCTTTGCCGCTCAACTCGTTACTCAAGTTTTCGTATAATTGACCTTTAGGCACGATAAAAGAGATGAGTACTCCCTGTTTTTCGATATCGTCAACTAAGGTTTTGACTCGACTAAAATCGATCGCCCGCTCCCCTTGACGCGGCTCAAAGTCATTGGCTACAATGGTTAGTATGCCGGGATTTTTGTTGGTTTGATGCTGTTGTTGAATGGCACTTTGACTCCGTTCCAATAAGGCAACAAGAGAAGTTCCCGGTTGTTTGTTGGTAATCGATCGCCCGTTGTGTTGACATTCCCCCATTAGGGTTAAACTGTTGGCAATTGAGATGGTTTTGGTGACGACGGCCCGATCGGCAAACGGAATGCTAACAGCGGTATCTCCCGGTTTATAATGTTGGCTGCTGAGTTGACAGTGCGTTTGTCGCTGCAAGGTGTAGCGATCGGCTGAAAGCGAATTATCGTCAGCGCGGTAGTGTACGATCGGTTGAGCGGCGAATTCTGGGTAAACGAACATTGCAAGGGCGATCGAGCTGACACCCACAGCAGCTACAATCGCAGGAGACTTGTACCAAACTTTCTCCGTTTCTGTTGTAAAATTAATCATCATAGGGACTTCTCCACTGCGCTTTTGAAGGGATATCGCAGGAGTCACCCAATTTTATGCACATTCCAAAAATAAATCATATCAAACCCAATTGATGACACAGGGTTTGATATGAATCGAATACTATTAGCCGGGATTTGGTATAGCGCGGTTTCTACAATTTGTCGATCGACCTTTTGGCTTTATCTGTCAGATTTTTCACAGCATCTTTAGCATCTTCTGCTGCGTGGCGGGCAGCAGCTTCCGCTTGTTTGGCTTGGCCTTCAACCTGGTCTTTTTTGTTGCCCGTGATGTTGCCGAAAATTTCCTGAGCTTTGCCTTCTAAATTTTTGCCGATCGCCTTCGCTCTGTCTTCTGTACTCATGATAAGCTCCGTTTGGCAAGTTGCTATACTAAAATTGTAAAATCAACTCGCCTGCAATTGCCTTTAACTTCATATTAATTTATATTCTGCTTGACCTCGGTCTTCTGCTGATGATTTACTTCCAGCAAACTCGTCACTCAAAAAGCCAAGGATTTTTTTTTGACAACTGTATACATCGGCAAAATCGGCAAAATTCGTCATAACTTAGATATTGCACCATTCTCAATTAGGATTTTATCAACAGGCAAGATGCCTGTTCCACAAGAAGAAAATTTATCTTTTGTGGAACGGCTTTTATGAACAGGCAAGATTCCTGTTCCACAAAAAAATTTATCTTTTGTGGAACGGGCATCTTGCCCGTTCTTGAGAATAGTGCAAAATGCGTCATAAACAACTATTTCAAACTCGCCGCAGCAACTTTAATCGGTTCCAGTAATTCTAACGGCAAATGCAGCATATTCAATTGAGTGCTATCTGCTGCTTTCCTTTCAGGATCTGGGCCGTGATAATCGCTGCCACCAGTTGCCAGCAAACCGTAGTGAAGGCACAAATCTTTCAACTTTTGGATTTGGCTGGAACTGTGGCTGGGATGGTATATTTCAACTCCCATTAAACCCGCATCTACTAATTCTTTTAAAACTTCCTCCACAGCGCCCCCGCGAAATAAATAAGGGTGAGCCCACACTGGTACTGCGCCGCAACTCTTCAGTAAATCAATGCCTTCGGCGATCGAGAATTTCTCGTAATGAACGTAAGCCGGGCCGTCATCTCCCAGCCAGCGATCGAATGCTTCCCGCGATGATTTGGCGTGACCGGCTTTTACCAGCGCAGAGGCAATGTGAGGCCGTCCCGGTGCCATTCCTGGGGATGTTTTTGGCAGTTCGATCGCGTATCCCATTGCTGCTAATTTTTCGACCATTTCCTGCGATCGGCGAAACCTTCCTTCCAGGCGATCGTTCAAAGGAACTCGCAACTTATTTGCATCGGGATAAAAACCTAAAATGTGCAGCGAACGGCCGTTGTGAACGGTACTGAGTTCGAGTCCTGGGACTATTTCTATACCGTACAAAGCCGCCGCGGCGAAGGCTTCATCCCAACCCGACATCGTATCGTGATCGGTGACGGCCAAAGCGCGAACCCCCGAAGACGCGGCGGCGGCTACGAGTTCGGCAGGGGTGAGAGTGCCGTCGGAATAAGTTGTGTGGCAGTGGAGTTCTAGCATTTTTTTCGGTAAGTTTAAGTCTGTAAAACCTGCAATTATTCCCCTCACTCATGTGAGATATATCGTCATGCGATTTTAGATTTTAGATTTTAGATTTTAGATTGGGAATTAGTGATGATATAAGGGTTGGGAGTTTGTATACTGTTGCATTTTTTTTCGTAACAGGTTTCACTGCCCGCAACATTTTTTTTATTTTTATCGTTATTTGTAATAACTTGTTGCGTTTTTAATTGGTACATTTATGTTTATTCAAACTCGGCATGACATGGGTATTCAGCCCGCCTTTTCAGTTGAATTTGGATGCAGAACAGCTTAGCTATTTGTTGATTTCTCGCATTGGGTGAAGGACACCCTCTGGCAATTTGGAAGGAATCGGCGATATTTCAATACTTTGTATGTTGTGAACTGGGATAACTACCAGTTTATCTGCCAATTCGAGAATTATCGGGTCTGCCGTCAACATTTTGTGCAGGCGAGTGCCTAAAGTTGCTTGCTCTCCTACTGTTCCCTCTGGCGCAATGAACTCGAAGTGTTGCTGTTTGCCGTTGGTATAGTGGATTGTCAGATTGATAATTCTTTCTTGGTTGGTTGCTTGCATAAATTTTTTCCCTTAACAGTCGATCGGCATTTCGCAAAATTAACAATAAATCCAAACAGGCGATCGCACCACTGTTGGAAAGCTCGTTGGAAAGCTTTTGACAAAACCGCGCTGTCGGTACGAAAGTCCGGTTGCTGCTAATTTTACCACAAAAACTGTACTGAAACTCGCCAACTTACCCAGTATACAATTGGCAGTCGCGCTGTCTTTGCTCCTTAATGCGCGAGATCCTTCGCTAGCAACATTTGGTCGATCGGGCTTTCTCTTATGCCACTTGGCAAATTGGCTCAATTCAGCCTCTGTCGCGACTTGAGTCAAAGCGCTATCAAGTCATACAGCAGAAGCATTTGAGCGCTTTGGTTGTCAAGGTGTTTCCAGGTGGGAACTGTGGAGGTTGAGATAGCGGCATTCTGCTTTCACTGCCGTTGAGTAAATTTTTATAAATTAATAACATAACATTCAGGTACAGCTTATGAAATCCACACTTTGTTTTCCCGAAACTTCTATTGAATCTAACACCGTTTCTGTTAACAATAATGCTATTGAATCTTGTATTGTTGCAGCTTGGATTGATTTAGTAGGAGGAGATTTTGATAGCTTGGGAGGAGATGATTGGCTGCCATTGTGCGGCGATATTGATGACGGCGAAATTTACCGGGAATGGTTTTTGTGGCAAGACAGCGAAGTGACTCAAGAGTGGGAAGCTTACGATCCCATTACTAATTATCGAGTTGTGGCATCTAGCCGAGAAATGATGATTTCTCAAATCGACCAAATAGAAGCTGCTAGAAAAATTTAGTCGATCGGGAGAATGTTAAATCTAGATTTTCAACTTTAATAAAAATTTTGCAAACAAACCCGGTTTCTCCCAACCCTTAAAGAAACCGGGTTTTTCAAACCAAAATTCTAGGGTTGGGTTGAGTTCCACGGGCCCAAGCTAATAATTTATGTCGCTACTGCTTTTTGTTTTTCTCGTTCTAATTTGCGCTGCTTCAAGGCGGCAAGATTTTGTTTAATCGTGTCGATCGCAAATCCAGCCTCCTGCTGTTGGTATAATTCGCTGGCACGGATTAAATCTGCAACAGCTTCGTCATCCGATCGCAAATTCGCAAAAGCCAAGCCGCGATTGTGGTACGCTTCTGCCAAGGTTGAAACCAGTTCTAAAGCGCTGGTAAATTTATCTTTGGCTTTGCGGTAATTTCCCGACTGATAAGCCTCAATTCCTTGTTGAAAATAAACGGAAGCTTTACTGCCGCTGTCGGTATCTGGAAATTCTGGGTAAGTTAAAATTGGTTCTTTAAAGAGTACAGAAATGCTGCCCTTGCCGAAGTAAGCCCAAGTCATTGTTCCAAACCCAATCCCCAGCACGAGAGCAACAATGACAGACAGAGCAATAAAATTGGTGAGTTCCATAGAGCAATATTTGTTGTATTAGAATATGATAAGTTAATTTCTAACTTCTGGAACATGGCTGAGCGGATTTACCTCAACTGGAAAAGCTTTTTCGGGTTGCTAGCTTTAGTATTGTCGATCGGCTTAATTACTGCAACTGCAACTTCTGACGCAGCAACCAACGCGCAAACTCAAGCGGGGTGGCAATTGTTGCAGCGGGGCGAGACGGGGTTGGTGGTAGCAATGCGACACGCGATCGCCCCAGGTACGGGAGATCCTGCTAACTTTAAGTTGGGTGACTGTTCCACCCAGCGCAATTTATCAGCACAAGGAAGAACTCAAGCCAAGCAAATTGGAGCCGAATTTCGCAGCCGCAACATCAAAGTTTCCAGAATTTTATCGAGTCAGTGGTGTAGGTGTTTGGAAACAGCAAAACTGATAAATTTAGGCAAAGTCGAACCTTTCCCAGCACTGAACTCGTTCTTTAGGGACAGCAGCAAAGAAGCCAGACAAACAGCCACACTCCGCAAATTAATTGTTGACAATCGAAACACGAAAGGCGCGATTGTTCTGGTAACTCATCAAGTAAATATTACCGCGATCGCTGATATTGTACCGCAAAGCGGCGAAGCTGTGATTCTCAAAGGATCTCCACAAGGTAAAATCCAAATTGTCGGACGAATTGGAGGATTTTAAGGAGGTATAAATTTACAGCAGATTGCGGTTAAAGTTTCTAACAATCGTCTAAAATTTCTCGAAGATAGGAAGATTCTTGCCGAACATCAGGTGCTTCATCCAACAAGAGACTCTCAATAATTTGGGGCTCCAGTAAACTCGAATATTGTTCGTCTAGCCTGCACAACTCAATAGCAGCAAGTACGCCCGAAATTCTTTCCTCAGACTCCGACGACATCATCCGGTTAATAGAAGCAAGCAATACATCGTTTGGTGGTGATAGAATCTCAACCAGGTTTCTCGCTGTCTGCCGTACAATCGAATGTCGATCTCCGAGACGTAAGAACATCCACTGCAATAAAATATTGTCACCCTGCGGGAATTCCTGATGCCGTAGATTTCCTAATGTTTCGAGGGCAATCGATCGCACATCCCACTCATCGTCAGCGAGGAGACAAGCCAGTATGGGAGCAACAACAGGATTATCTAAATCTCCTAATTTGGCCGCAGCATTATATCTGACATCATTGCGATCGGAAAGTGTTTTGGTAGCAGCAGCAGCCACAACATCAGGCCACTTGGACTCTAGACTGTCTCCCATCCAAAAATTATCGTCCATATAAACAGAATCTCCCATAAATTCGCCTTTGTAGTGAAGGTGAGAATGTACTACAGACGCATGGCCACTAACACGACTAAAATCCGTTGGCGGACAATCATCGGAAGAAAAACAGCCAATAAATCCCGCTTTATCCAACTTTGCACCTTTAAATAAGGTACCATTCAGACGGCAACCAAAGAACTCTACCATTGATAAGTCGAGTCCTTCTAGACTGCAATTTCTTAAGTCACAGAAACTCAGAGTGTCCTTTGGCTTGATAGGAAGCTCATGCTTTGTATCCCGCCAGTTCCTGCCCTGATACTGTGTTTTGTAAGTGCTCTCTCGCTTAATAATATCCATTGATTATTTTCCTAACTGATCTTTCCAAGAGTTTGCCCATCGAGGAATCACCGGATCGTTTCCGTTGCGGTAGTCTTTAGCCCATTGTAGCGCCTCTTCCATTTTTTCAATTTCTCCAGTAATCTTTTCTTTAGGCTCATTAGGCTCAGAGGGCAAATCTAGCAATCTTTTTTTAAAATATGAAATATATTGACGGCACTTTGTATCGTGTAAAGTGTCTTTTTTTAGGGGCTTTGACTTTTTTTCTACTCCAGCTTCAAATTGTTCCTTCATCACCATAAAAGCACAACTTCCATCTCCGTACTCTGCCTCTGCTCGATAGAGATCGTTCATAACCTCTTGAGCATCATCTATCGCCGTAGCAACTGCACGCGGAAAGCTAGATGCTGGATTCTCAATCAACCTAGAATCTGGGGTTGTTGCAGTAACTCTGAGTGTTCTAAGATTCTTTTTCTCTTGATTTCCTTTTGGATTCATCTCACTTTGAAGAGTAAAGGGATTGCAGGGAAGCAATTGATTATACCAAGACTTGCACAGTCACTCCCCTTTGAGTTCCGAAGTTTTGATATCGCAGTGAATGTTGTATAATATTACTAATTTGCCATTACCAATTTATATGAGTTTCCAATACCGCGCTGCCCTAGTGACTTTAGCAGACCTCGATCGAGAAGTTCTCGTTAAATTTTACACAAAATTTCTCGACCTAGAACCAAACCCCTACATTCCCAATACTTATGCTGAATTTCAACTCCCAGGCTTAAGACTCGGCATATTCAAACCCAAAGATTCCCACAAATCGGAATTTGCAAATCGAGCCAAAACAGGCATGAGTTTGTGTTTGGAAGTTAGCGATATCGAAACTGCGATCGCCAGAATTTGGGCTTTAGGATATCCGCCCGCCGGAGAAATCATCAAAGCTGCTCACGGTCTAGAAATCTATGCCTTCGATCCCGCCGGCAACCGCATAATTTTACATCAATCCCATGAGAATGTAGGATGATGGCTAATGATTTGTGAACTCTCGATCTTCTCTTCTCTTCCTTCGCGTCTTCGCGGTTCGTTCAAAAAAACATCTAGTTCATATCATGTCCGGTCGATTACTATAATATACGTAGGTTGGGTTGAACGAAGTGAAAACCCAACACATATGGATGTTGGGCGGAGCGAAGCGCAGGGTTCACTGCGTTCAACCCAACCTACTGCTCTATATAAGTTATGCAATTGCTTCACGACCTTCGCAATGACATTCTAAAACCCGCCTCTACAACTCAAAACAGCCTTAACTATCTCATCAGTTCAGCAAAACTATAAAAACTGATAATTAATAACAACAATGCTGTCAGATGAGTTAGTTGAAATTGAGGCCGCGGGCCGATGGATTCCCGCACCAAAATTGAAAAAGACGAACCAATTATATAACTCAAAGACAGTGCTAAATACTGCCACTGCCGTGTTACACTCCACAGCCCGAGCAAAATCATCGCCAAAGTCAACATCACCAACTCAACAAAGCGAGGCGGATTGTGCTGAGTAGACAGAATCAAAGTGTCCAACCAATATTGCCAAGGTCTCATGTTTTAGCGATCGAACTTTTGGATTTAGCCTTCTAGCTTAACCTACGATCGCCACTCAGTTTGTTGCTGCAAACACCTTAAAGCCTCCGCCGTCTCAACCTGCGGAAATTGCCCGTAAAAGCGGCTGACACTGTAAAAAGGGTCTGGGGTTTCCAAAATAATCGACTTATCGCCCATTTCGGCCAAAAATCCCATCAAATCTACCGGGGCGACAGGCGCGCAAATCCACAAAGCTGCCGGTTGCTGCGACTGCAAAGCCAGCGCCGCCACAGCCATCGTCATCCCCGTAGCAATGCCATCGTCCACCAAAATCGCCAAAGCCCCCCCCGCGCTGACATTGGGGCGTCCCGGAGATAAATCCGCCAGCAGAGATTGAGCATTATTTTGAGCCAGGGGCAGTGCTAATTTTTGCAAGCGCAAATTGTGCTGCTTTTGCTTTTGCCAGAGAACATGGCCGTCAGCAGTTGCAGCCCCGATCGCCAATTCTAAATTATCTGGGCGAGTAATTTTTTTGGCGACAACCACATCCAAAGGACAGCCCAAGCGGCGCGCCACCGGCACCGCAACGGGCAAACCTCCGCGCGGCAAGGCGTAAACAATCGGTTTAACAGCCTCCTGTGCCGTTAAATTCAACTTGCCGAGCTCGCCCAGAACTGCCTCGGCCAGTTTTTCGCCTGCATCGGCGCGATCGTCAAAAAACGGGTTAGAGAACATATTTTTGCCTGTACGAGCTCAACGAAATAATGTGAGACTTGCGAGTATTAATTTGAGATTGTACGCGCGAGCGTAGCTATCCCGTAGGGAATCGACAGCATCGCATACAAGCTTCTAGCCAATCTCAAATCACCAAACCCGATCTAAACTATAAACTCTAGACTCAAAAAAATCTCCCTAATTGTAAAATGTATGTCCAGCGACTTGCAACTGAGCCTTTTTGACAACAATCAAAGTGCCACTTTCCAAACTGACTCAATACCAGCAAATGCCAAAATTCCGATTCCTCCCGGCACTTATCAAAATATGGAACAAATCGGCGAGCACTGCAACCGCTGTCACCGCTGCGAATTGGGCAATACGCGCACTCACGCTGTCATCGGGCGCGGCAATCCTCAAGCCTCAATTTTGATTGTGGGAGAAGCGCCCGGACAAAACGAAGACGAAACCGGATTGCCCTTCGTCGGGCGATCGGGCCAACTGTTAGATAAGATTTTAGAATCCGTGGGATTGAGTGCAGAAACCGACGTATTTATTGCCAACGTCATCAAGTGTCGCCCTCCCAACAACCGCCCTCCGACAGCAAAAGAAATCGAAGCTTGCAAACCTTACTTGCTAGAACAAATTCGCATCTTAGACCCCAAAATTATTTTATTAACCGGTGCAACAGCCCTCAAAGGTTTGCTAAACGACAAGCGGCCGATAAGTAAAATCAGAGGTCAGTGGATTGAATGGGAAAATCGTTTGTGTATGCCAATTTTTCACCCATCGTACTTGCTGCGAAATCCCTCCCGCGAACCGGAAACTCCGAAATGGTTTATGTGGCAAGATATGCAGGCTATCAAGGCTAAATTGGATGAATTAAAAGAGCAATTGTAATGTAATGAATTTTTCTTGTTGATTTGTCGGATCAGGTTTCACCAACAATCTCTGATTTTTACCCACAATCTTAAAACCCGCCCCAACCATCGAAAAATTATAATTAATTTTCATTTGCAATTTGTAGCGGGCGGGTTTCACCAACAATCTCTGATTTTTACCTGCCATCTACAAAACAAGTTCCCGCTTTCCATTCACAAATTCACGCCCCGCAGTAAAAATCCGAATTATGGTTGTCTCTAGTATTTTTAGTGAAACTCCTATCAATAGACAAGAAATTGCTCAAGAACTATTAGACATTGAAGATAAGCAACGTACTAATCCACTTCCTTGGAAAGGGCAATTTTCACCCCAGTTCATCGAAACTTTGATTGATAAATATGCTAATAAAAATAGTGTGATTTTTGATCCATTTTTAGGTAGTGGAACAGTTTTATATGAGGCAGGAAGATTCGGACTGGAAGCCTGCGGAACAGAAATCAACCCAGCAGGTTTAATCCTAGCTAACACTTATAAATTCATCACTCTTTCACCAATAAAGCGTGAAAAATGTATCAATTGTTTTCTCGCTCAACTAAAAACAGAGATATGGGAGAGAATGCCACTCTTCCAAACAATACAAAAAGAACTTACACCCAATGATTTAATAGATAAAATTGTAGACGTAGCCGTTGATGATGAAGAAAAGTTCCTTAATATTCTAAATGAAGTATTAGTGATATTGCTCGACTTAGAAAACAAAAAACTTACCAAATCAAGAGTTTTTACAATTGCGACAAATATCGCTACTTTTGTCCTTAAACTACCCTATAGTAAAAAGCAGATAAATGCCTACAATGCCGATGCAAGACACGTTCCCTTACAAAACTCCAGCGTCAATCTTGTGATTACCTCCCCCCCTTATATCAATGTATTTAACTATCATCAGCAGTATCGCGGTTCTACTGAAGCACTAAACTGGAAAATTTTAGAGGTGGCAAAATCAGAGTTTGGTTCTAATCGCAAGCATAGAAGTAATAGATTTCTAACTGTCATTCAATATTGCTTAGACATCGCCTATACTTTGCAAGAATTGTTAAGAATATGCAGCCCTAACAGTAGAATGATATTTGTAGTAGGTAAAGAATCAAATATTAGAGGAACGCCTTTTTTAAACGGGGAGTTAGTTGCAGAAGTTGCTTGTCAAGTATTGGGAATTAGCTTAGATATCCGTCAAGAAAGAAGTTTTCTAAATCGTTATGGAAAAATTATCAAAGAAGATATACTACACTTTACAAAAAGAGAAGACTTACAGTATTATTTTGCCATACATCAAGCCAGAACTCTTTCTATAGAAGCTTTAATATCGGCTTATTCCGTAGCGAATGAACAAGTAAAATATGAAATCAAGGATGCTATCGATAAGGTGGCCACAGTACAGCCCTCACCTTATTTCGATCTGCATCGTTCACGGAAAACCATTGAAATACTCAACCCAAAAGAAGAAAATTATGTTTAATTTAGCTCAACCACATGGGGACAAACTAGCAGCATTACTTGATAACGAGAAATTACCTCCTACAGATAAACGGCGTGTTAATCAAGCAATCGAACACTATAAAAAATGGTTGGAAACGCTTAAAAACATCAGGGGGGACGATCTGACAGTTGTTTCAGAGATGGTATCCCATCTAACCTCCTATAAGCGATACATTGACGTTGAACTAATTTTTGACAGTGACAATGATTTTTTGTACCGTCAAAAAGGGCAATTAAAACTTGACAACTCAATTATTGAAGAATTTATACCTATCTTAGTTACAACCGTATTTGCAGATTCATTAAAGGACAAAGAATTATCCTTTGGCCCAACACAGTGTTTTTCATCACTACGATTTGAGTCAAGTTTAAAACTCAGTCCAAAAGGCGGTGGGATGAGTATTCGAGCCAAGGATCAAGATTTTGCGATTAGTAGAAAAATATTTCTAAAAGCCTCTCATAACCAAGATTTTAAGGAGACTACCTCCCGCGAGGCAAATATTGCTTATGTTGCGGCTGAGTGTAAAACAAATCTTGATAAAACCATGTTTCAAGAGGGCGCAGCAACTGCCCTGGATGTAAAATTGAGTGTACCAGGAGCCAAGTATTTCTTGCTATGTGAGTGGCTTGATATGTCGCCGATTAGCTCATCACTCACAGCTATTGATGAGATACTAATTCTGAGAAAAGCAAAACGCTTATCGTCTAATATAAGAAGTGCTTTTAGTACAGTAGAGGGAAGAAAGAAAAATCGAGATTATTTTGTAAGCCATCTCGATAACAACCCCTTTGCACCGGAAGTTTTTATGAGATTTTTAAGTGAGATTGAAGGGATGATTGGTAAAGATGAACTAGACGAAGATGACGTGCTGTCAAGAGGCTATTTTTAAATGTAAAAAAAATCATCTGAACCAGCGAAAGTTATGGCTTTGCCTGACAATCTCGCAGCCACAAACGAATTGCCTCAGCAATTTCGCTTTGATCGCTATCTTGTCCGAATAAAGGACGAACATCCGCCACCGTACCATACCTAGAAACAATTTTTACTAACTCCCATCCGTTCTCCGTTTTACTTAGAAACAGCCAGTGATACTGCTGAATCTCAACTCGTTTTCCCCCGCGATACTGCCGTTCCAAAGTCGTAATGAAAACTTGACTGGCATTTTCAGGAAGTGCATCCCCAGAATTTAAAGGTAACGGTTCAAACTCCGGGCGACCGGCTAAAATTATTTGAGGCAGCGCGTAACCGGGCGGTGTGTTTTTGTTAGGAGAAAAGTGCGATCGCACAATTACGCGATTAGCATAACTAGGCAAATCTTGCAACAGGCGATCGACCAGAGTTTCTAAATCAGCAGGACAGGGCGATCTGGCTAACAAACCATACCGACTTGCATTGATACTGTTAGCATGATTTGTCACCAAATTAACTGCCAAAGTCGGAGTTGCAACCGCAGATATCAGCAGATAAACACAGATGAACGCAGATAAAATTCCATCGGCGTTCATCGGCGTTGATCTGCGGTTAAAAAAAACATTTCTATTGTTACTCCAACTCTTCACAAATACGCGCAAAAGCCGCCACCGGATCGGGTGCAGCAGTAATCGGCCGCCCAATCACCAGATAATCCGCACCAGCTTTCAAAGCTGCCTTTGGAGTCATCGCTCTTTTTTGATCGCCCCCATCGGCCCATTTCGGACGCACACCGGGACAAACTAACAGAAAATCATCCCCGCAACTCATTCTTAACTGTTCCACTTCTTGCGGAGAACAAACAGCCCCAGCTAAACCCGTTTCCTTAGCCAACAATGCCATGTGCAAAGCAAATTCCGGCAACTCCAAAGGTATTTTCAACTCAAAAGCCAACTGTCGCGAATTCAAACTCGTCAATAGAGTAATTGCAATCAACTTAGGAGTCGGTCGATCGACAGCCGCCGCCCCTTCAGTCAAAGCCAACTGTGCCGCTTTCAAAGCATCTTTACCACAAGTAGAATGGATAGTCAATAAATCCACATTGTACTTAGCAGCAGCCCGACAAGCACCAGCCACAGTATTCGGGATATCGTGAAACTTCAAATCGAGAAAAATCCGCTTTTCCCGCTGTTTTAAAATTTCCAAAATCCCCGGCCCGGAACTCACAAACAGTTCCAAACCCACTTTCCAGAAAGATACATCAGGCAGTTTGTCAAGAAGGGCGATCGCATCTTCTTGACTCGAAACATCCAAAGCAACAATAATTCGATTATCAGCGTTCATCTGCGTTTATCGGCGGTAAAAAAATAGACTCAAGACACCAATCGAACAAACTTATTTTTGCCCACTTGCAAAACCTTACCGCATAAATCAACAGGTGATTCAAAAGTGAGGTTAACATCAGAAACCCGATCGCCCTCCAACTTCACCCCGCCGCCCTGCATCAACTTCCGCGCATCACCGCTGCTTTTGCAAAGTCCGCTAGCACTCAGAATATAAAACAACTTAGCCGGAAACTGCACGTTTGCCAAAGAAAACTCGGGCACAGCATCCGCTTGTCCCGCAGCACCTTTAACCAGCGCCATTGCATCTTGTTGTGCGCGATCGGCTGCTTCCTTCCCGCAATACTGACTTACCACATCGACCGCCAAAAGCTTCTGTTTTTCTCGCGGATTTTCTGGCAATTCATCAAGCGGCAAATCTGTCAATAGTTCAAAATACTGGGCGATCGAACTATCGGCAATTTTCTCCAACTTAGAATACATCGTCAGCGGGTCTTCCGACAAACCTACATAATTTCCCAAAGATTTCGACATCTTCTGTACGCCGTCAGTCCCGATCAAAATCGGCATCAGCAAACCAAACTGCGGTTTCATCCCAAAATGTCGCTGCAAATCTCTCCCCACCGCAATATTAAACTTTTGGTCGGTTCCCCCCAACTCCACATCCGCTTCCAAAGCCACCGAATCGTAACCCTGCATTAGTGGATACAGAAACTCGTGCAGATAAATTGCATTTTCCTGCTGCATCCGATTATCAAATCCCTCTTTAGCGAGCATTTGCTGCACCGTCATCGTCCCCAGCAGTTCCAAAATCTTCGCCAAGTCCAATTTCGACAACCACTCGGAGTTGTAGCGAATTTCCAAACGTCCGGGTGTGTCAAAATCTAAAATGGGACGCACTTGGTCTAAATAAGTCTTGGCATTTTCCGCCACTTGTTCGGCCGTCAACTGGCTTCGCATCTCCGACTTCCCTGTCGGATCGCCAATTCTTGCGGTAAAATCTCCGATGAGCAGTACGGCTGTGTGACCGGCATCCTGAAATGCTCGCAGCTTGCGGACGCAAATGCTGTGTCCCAAGTGAATGTCACTGCCTGTCGGGTCAATTCCGAGTTTGACGCGCAACGGTCGATCGACTTTTGCCAGCAATTGGGCTAAATTTTCGTCAGGGTTGCTAGAATCAGGTCGATCGGGAAAAATCTCGCTGACGCCGCGGTAAATTCCAGAAAAGTTAGGAGAAATCATAGGGGAGCGATCGTCCATCATATTTTGCCAAAGTGCAGCAGAATTAGTTACACTCACTGGTTGACGCATAAAAACATAACTATGAAGCTACTATAATCCCAAAGCTGACCGGCTTTCATTAGCTGACCCCGCCCAAAAACGGATACCAGCCCCCGACAACAGTCGTGGAGATCCCCAAATTTTAGACTCTTGTTCAAACTCCCAGATTCATCTGTGGAATAAATCTAAAATCTAAAATCTAAAATCTAAAATCGACTGACAGTCTCTAGGGTTCGCATCTAAAATTAAAAGTCTTAAGCCCCACATCGATTGAGGAAGTGAAATCCACGTGTCAACCAACGCAGTCCGCAAAAATACGGAAAACTCAGCCCCTGTATTCGAGTTTGTTCAGTCAGTCAGTAAAGTGACCGCCGGAACCATACTCAGCATGACAATGCTTGCCAGTTCCGTAGTAGCAGGCGGACTGGTTGGCTTAGCGATCAGCTTCCGCAATTTGCCAGATGTTCGCATCTTGCAAACCTACTCTCCCACAGAAACTACCCACATTTACGACATCAACGGCAAGCCCCTAGCCAGCATCCACGACGAAGCCAACCGGGATGTCGTACCCCTTGACAAAATCTCCCCGAACCTAAAACGGGCTGTTCTGGCGATCGAAGATAGCAACTTCTTCACCCACAAAGGCATCAACCCCGGCGGGATAGCCCGAGCTCTCATAGTCAACCTAGAAAAAGGTAGAACCGTTGAAGGCGGCTCGACGATGACTATGCAGCTAGTCAAAAACCTATTTCTATCTCCCCAGTCAAAATTTAGCCGCAAGATAGCTGAAGCGGTAATGTCTATCCGCTTGGAGCAAATTCTCAACAAAGACCAAATTCTGCAACTGTACCTGAATCAAATCTACTTAGGTCACAACTTGTACGGCGTAGAGACAGCCTCTCGCAGCTATTTCAACAAGTCAGCAGATAGTTTGACTCTTTCAGAAGCAGCGATGCTGGCCGGCTTAATTTCCGCCCCCGAAGAATACAGTCCTTTCGTCAATTACAAGTTGGCAAAAGAGCGGCAGGAAAGAGTTTTAACCCGGATGGAGGATCTCAAATGGATTACGCCCGCCCAAAAGGTTGCCGCCAGCAAACAAAAAATTAAGCTAGGCCAAATTACCTCTTTTGGCACCTCTCAAGTTCCTTACGTAACACAAGCCGTAGTCCAAGAGCTAACTAGGCGTTTCGGGCGAGATGCCGTGCTCAAGGGAGGAATGCGCGTTCAAACCACGATCGACCTCAAAATGCAGCGCATAGCCGAAGAAACCGTCAAAGCGTGGCACGATCGGCTTTACTACCAAGGGCTGTTTTACGATCGCGACCAAGGTCAAATTGCCCTAGCCGCCGTCGATCCCCGCACCCACTTCGTCAAAGCAATGGTTGGGGGCGTCGATTACAAAAAGAGTCAGTTCAACCGCGCCATTCAAGCACGCCGCCAGCCCGGATCTTCTTTTAAGCCTTTTATCTACTACGCTGCCTTTGCTAGCGGCAAATACAGCCCCGATTCAGTTGTCTACGACTCCCCGGTCGGCTACCGCGACGGCGACGGCTACTACTACCCTCAAAACTACGGCGGCGGCTTCTCCGGTGCCGTCACCATCCGCAGAGCATTGGAAGTATCGCTGAACATTCCCGCCGTCAAGCTCGGTCAAGAAGTCGGATTGAATAAAGTGATTGAGATTTGCCGGGTGCTCGGCATCAGAAGTCCGATGGAACCGGTGATTTCTTTGCCCTTGGGTGCAGTTGACCTGACTCCTTTAGAAATGGCCGGAGCTTTTGCTACCTTCGCGAATAACGGCTGGCATTCTGACACCACGTTTATCGTGCAAGTCACTGACAGCAGCGGCAACGTCTTGCTCGACAATACGCCCAAACCCAAATTAGTTCTCAATTCCTGGGCTGCTGCATCTGTCAACAGTGCCCTCCAAGGGGTGATTAACAACGGAACCGCAAGGGCGGCCCAACTTGGGCGACCGGCGGCTGGGAAAACTGGTACAACTTCCTCAGAACGGGATATCTGGTTTGTGGGTTACGTACCGCAGTTGTCGGTGGCTGTTTGGATGGGCAATGACGATTACACACCGATGAGCTACGGTGCTACTGGCGGTACTATTGTCGCCCCTGTTTGGCGCGATTTTATGAGCCAAGCTTTGCAGGGCGTTCCCGCAGAAAGTTTCAAACCTGCTTCAAATTTTGAGCGGCCTTAATTATCAGTCAGTTGTCAGTTGTCAGTTGTCAGTTGACTGTTGACTGTTGGCAGTTGGCAGTTGGTGTTTGACAGTTGACAATTACCCATTATTTCTCCTCTGACTTCTGGCTTCTGGCTCACACTCGATAATTAATCCGTGTATCCGTGTCAAAATCCGTGTTGTGCCTTCCTTTTTTCTCCGATCTTACGATTGTTTTTCCAGCTCAGATTTCATCCGCTCTAGGGTTGAGTTCATTTGCTCAAACATCTGCTGGGGCGTGATGCCAAATTGATTGAGCTGTGTTTTTAACTGCTCTACAGTCATCTGAGCCATGAAGTCCTCAGACAGCTCAAAGCGCTTCATAAAAATACGGTAGCGCTCCATCATTGATTCCATCTGAGCGATGAACATTTTCTTGCCTTCGCGATCGAATTTGCCGTAATTGCCGCCTAGTTTGATGAGAGATTGATAGTCTTCAAACAACAGCTTGGCTTCTTGCTGAACAATTTCTGAATCAAAAAATCCCATAGCTTTCCTAATTTTTTAATATTTAACTAATTTCGATCGAGGCGAGAACTCCCGCTGCTATTTGTACTATTTTATCAGTTGCCGGAGGAAGTCCCTACCCCTCAAGGCACAAGAATCAGTAGAAATTTCCGTACAGGATAAGGCATGGGAATGGGGCATTGGGAATGGGGCATTGGGAATGGGGCATTGGGAATGGGGCATTGGGAATGGAGCTTGCGATGACAACAGTCAACTGACAACAGTCAACTGTCAACCATTGGTAACAAGTTAAGCTGAGAAAGCATTTGTCAATCAGCAAATTATGCTCAACATTTACTCGGATTTTGGGCCGAAAACTGAGATTTGGGCGATCGTGCGATCGTGCCGAGGGTGATATTTATACCTACTCCCTCTCAAATCGTGAATTTTCCACTCCTAAAAAAGCAGTTTTTTTGAGTAATATTACTGATTGACAAATGCAATTAAGTCTTAACTTGTCAACTGACAACTGTCAACTGACAACTGTCAACTGTCAACTGACAACTGTCAACTGACAACTGTCAACTGACAACGGTCAACTGTCAACTGACAACTGACTTCTTCAAACTTCCCCGATGCGTTCTAGAGGCCAAAACCGCACTACAGCGCGGCCGATGATATTCTGCTTAGGTAAAAATCCCCACCTGCTGGAGTCGTTGCTGTTGTTGCGGTTGTCTCCCATCACGAAGTATTGATTTTCCGGGACGCGATAAGGCCCCCACTGGTATTTAGGAGGTTCGGCAATATATTTTTCGACGATTGGTTTGTCATTGAGGTAGACTAAACCTTTTTTAACAGCGACGGTTTGACCCGGTAAGCCAATTATCCGCTTGATGAATGCTTGGTCTTGGGTAAAGCCTTGTTCTTGCAACTTTTCGGGCGGGGCAAATACTATGATGTCGCCAGTTTTTGGAGGTTCGAGGTAGTAGGAGATTTTTTCGACTACGACGCGATCGCCCACGTGGAGAGTTGGTACCATAGAATCTGAGGGGATGAAGCGCGGTTCGGCGACCAACGCTCGAATAACTATTGCTAAACTCAAAGCAATAATTACTATTTGAAGATTTTCTCGCTGCGACTTCCAGGCTTTCTGCCACCAGGTTCTTGTGATGAGCGAAGTCGAAGTATCAGCCGGATTTTCTGCTACTTCTGTACCCAATTTTTTTTTTTCAGATGTCATTTATTTCTCCACTATATAGTTCTTGCTAATTATCTAATTGCCGTTGAAGTAGCTCGCTCTAATTAAACGTAAAACTTTGTTGGGGTATTCAGAAACCCGGAAGGGCGAACACGGGGGCGCCGCCCTACAGAAACCGAGTCGATCGGTCTAATATTTTTTGAGACGAAGATACTTAGAAAAGTGTAGTGCATTCTCTTGATTTTAACTCATAAAAAAGGCAGAGAATTAAAATTCTCTACCTTTTTTTATGTGAGGATTTTGAGTTGTTTGCGGCTGCAAAATTTGTTATTTCAAAACTTCACACGCCTTGGCACTTACTCAGCACCTTGGGGTAGCAATTCCCGCTTTTGACCTTGCAGCACCTTAACAACTCCATCCTCGCCCACATCCACAAGGGCGATGTCGCCGTCTTTGATGCGGCCAGAAAGGATTTCCTCAGCCAAGCTGTCTTCCAGCAACCGCATAATGGCGCGACGCAGGGGTCTGGCTCCGTAGCTGGGGTTGTAGCCTTCTTCTATCAGCCTTTCTTTGAATTTTTCGGTCACTTCCAGCGTGATTCCCTGTTCTGTCAAGCGGCCGAATACTTCTTTGAGCATAATGACGGCGATTTCCTTGACTTCTTCTCTGTTCAACTGGCGGAAGACGATAATTTCGTCGAGCCGGTTGAGGAATTCTGGGCGGAAGTAGTTTTTGAGTTCTTCGTTAACCAAGGAGCGAATGCGGTTGTAATTTGCATCGGTTTGGTTTTCGCTGAACTCGAAGCCGAGGCCGCCGCCGCCTGTTGCGATGACCTTAGAACCAATGTTTGATGTCATGATCAGCAGCGTGTTTTTGAAGTCCACGGTGCGACCTTTGGCATCGGTTAAGCGGCCGTCTTCCAATATTTGCAGGAGCATATTGAAGACATCGGGGTGGGCTTTTTCGATTTCGTCGAACAGCACGACGGTATAAGGACGGCGGCGCACTGCTTCTGTGAGTTGGCCGCCTTCGTTGTAGCCGACGTAGCCCGGAGGAGAACCGATGAGTTTGGAGACGGTGTGACGTTCCATGTATTCGGACATATCCAGCCGAATCATGGCGTCTTCTGAACCGAAGAAGTAGCCGGCTAGGGCTTTGGTGAGTTCGGTTTTGCCGACGCCGGTGGGCCCGGAGAAGATGAAACTGGCGATCGGGCGATTGGGATTTTTCAAGCCGACGCGGGCGCGGCGGATGGCGCGGGAAACGGCTTTGACTGCTTCTTCCTGTCCGATCAAGCGCTGGTGCAGCGTGTCTTCCATGTGCAGCAGCTTTTCGGATTCAGATTCGGTCAGTTTGTTGACCGGGACGCCCGTCCAGCTTGCCACGATTTGGGCGATATCTTCTTCAGTAACTACTGGCGATGGGTCGGTTTCGCCGGTGCGGGCCGAGTCGGTTTTTTTGGCTTGGGAAATAGCGCGAATTTCGGCTTTGATGGTCATTTCCCGATCGCGCAAATCTCCGGCTTTGTCAAAGTCTTGAGAACGCACCGCTTCGTCTTTATCTTTCAGGACTTGGCGCAGTTCTTTGTCAAGTTCTTTGGCGGCAGGGGGCAGTTGCGAGTTGATCAGGCGGACTCTCGAACCTGCTTCGTCTACTAGGTCAATTGCTTTGTCTGGTAGGAAGCGATCGGAGATGTAACGGTGAGATAGTTTGGCTGCGGCTTCCAGGGCCGTGTCCAAGATTTTCAGCTTGTGGTGCTGTTCGTAGCGTTCCCGCAGACCGAAGAGAATTTCGATCGTCTCATCAACGGTGGGTTCGCCGACCATAACGGGCTGGAAGCGCCGCTCTAGGGCTGCATCGCGCTCGATGTGTTTGCGGTACTCGTCGAGGGTGGTAGCGCCGATACACTGGAGTTCGCCTCTTGCCAGAGCCGGCTTGAGGATGTTCGCTGCGTCGATCGCGCCTTCAGCAGCACCTGCACCGATCAAAGTGTGCACTTCGTCAATCACCAAAATGACGTTACCCGCAGTGCGGATTTCGTCCATGATTTTTTTGAGGCGTTCTTCAAATTCGCCCCGGTATTTAGTGCCGGCGACGAGCAAGCCGATGTCGAGGGTAACGACGCGCTTTTCTTCGAGGATGTCTGGGATGTCGTTGTTAGCGATGCGTTGGGCCAGACCTTCGGCGATCGCGGTTTTGCCGACTCCGGGTTCGCCGATTAGCACCGGGTTATTTTTGGTGCGGCGACCGAGGATTTGAATTACCCGTTCGATTTCTTTTTGCCGTCCGACTACTGGGTCTAGTTTGCCATCGACCGCCATTTGAGTCAGGTTGGCACCGAACTCGTCGAGGGTTGGGGTTTTGGTGCGGGCCCCGCCGCCAGTGGCTGCGACTTCTGCGGTTTCTCCCAGCATCCGAATGACTTGGGTGCGGACTTTCGACAAGTCTACTCCCAGATTTTCTAAGACTCTGGCCGCTACTCCTTCACCTTCGCGGATCAGGCCTAGCAGCAGGTGCTCGGTGCCGATATAGTTGTGTCCGAGTTGGCGAGCTTCTTCGAGGGATAGTTCTAGAACCCGCTTGGCGCGGGGGGTGAACGGAATTTCTACTGCTACGAAGCCGGAACCGCGGCCGATGATTTTTTCAACTTCAATCCGAGCGTCTTTGAGGTTGACCCCCATTGATTTCAGGACTTTAGCTGCAACCCCGGTTCCTTCACCGATCAGACCCAGGAGGATCTGTTCTGTCCCTACGAAGTTGTGACCCAGGCGGCGAGCTTCTTCCTGGGCCAACATGATTACTTTTATTGCTTTTTCTGTGAAGCGTTCAAACATGATTTATTCCCATCACCTGCTGCTATGTGCCCGTTTCGAGGTCACGCTCGCAATTAAGGAGCGTTTGTGTTCTCGTAGGGACAAGACATTGCCGTGTCCCTACTCGTACTGCTTATTCTAGCGCGACACTCCCAACCGATCTGCCGCACTCGGCTGCGGTTGCAGATTCCAGGCTCATGTTGCAGGGTGGCTTTCAACTGGGAAGACCCAAATGGTGGCTGACCTACAACCTCCCCTAGACTGCAAGAAGATTGCTCTTCTCGGCCTGTGCCCAACCTACGACTACGTATTGATGGATTCTAGCACAATCTTTTTGGCTCTCATGCAGGTGCAAAATTGATATTTCTCGAAGTGTCGGGCCGTTTTTTTACAAAAGTTATTGGTTAGAGGGGCGATCGATCCCCTGAACCCGTTCCTAAGCTGCTGTGCATTTCAATAATCTTAGGAGTTACGCATTGACAAAATGTTCGTATTGTGTATAGTCTCCGAAAGAGGCGATCGCTATTCCCCGAGCAGCTAGAATTAAGTAAAAATTACTCAAGTTATCATTGGGAGCAGAAACATATATAGCAATCCTAAATGATTTGCTTGCATTATACGCGAGCTTTCTGGCTCGCGTATAATGCAAGGATTCTGGTCTCGCTCGATTTGGCGACTGATGCGAGGATTGCTATATATTACTATGGGTTATTTTGGGACTCATGTTCTGTCATCTGGGAGATAGAGACCGAGGAAGACATTAATTTTAAAATTCAGAATTACAGAGGGTTTTAGTCTGAAGTTGACACAAATGGGCAGTGTCCAACTCCCCGCAGGCTTTAAGAAGTTGGGGATTTAACATAAGATTAGATCGACCTACTTAAAGCTAGATAAATGACTGTACCGCGTCTCGAACAATTTAGAGGTTGTCTGATCGGTCAGTGTCTCGGCGACGCTATAGGCTGTAGAGTAGAAGGCTATCCTCCCGAAGTTTGCCAAAACTTTGTTAACTACGAAGTTCGACTTAAAAAAATCAAAGATCGCGATCGCTTCGGCTTTCCTTTTGGTCAATACACCGACGATTCCCAACTCGCCCGCGAACTCCTCCAAAGCTACCTCGCTTGTGGCGAATTCGACCCCAGCGACTACGCCACCCGTATTGCTGAGATTTTCGCTCAAGAGCGCATTGTCGGGCGCGGTCGATCGACAGAAGAAGCTGCAAACCGCCTGATTCGGGGCGTTGCTTGGCAAGAAGCCGGTTCTCCTGCTCCCAATGCTGGTAATGGCAGTGCGATGAGGGCTGCACCGATCGGCTTAATATTCTACGATCGCCCGTCCCAGCTTGTACAAGCTGCTTGCGATCAAGGGCGCATCACCCATCAAGATTCGCGGTGTTCTGCCGGGGCTGTGGCGATCGCCGGGGCTGTGGCGATCGCCCTTCAATCTGACATGATGATTGAAACTGAGCCATTTCTGAGCCAACTGAGCGAATGGGTAGGAGAAGTTGATTCTTCCTTTGCCGCTTTGCTCAAAGATTTGATTGATTGGGTGAAATTGCCTCCAGAGTCAGCCGTAGAGTTGATTTCTAGAGCTGGACTCCCGTTAAACTACGATCGCTCTTGGCAAGGAATTTCCCCTTTTGTAGTCGGTAGTGTCTTGTGGAGTTTATATGCGTTTTTGAGAACGCCTCAAGATTACTGGGAAACTCTCTGTACTAGCATCGCCGTCGGTGGCGATGTGGATACCACCGCAGCAATGGCTTGTGCCATCAGCGGGGCATTTCTGGGCCTAGAAGCCATCCCGAATCAACTAGCGGAATGTTTGAACGATCGGGAGACTTGGGGTTTGGGGGAACTGATTCAACTCGCTGACAATTGTTATCAGTTGAAAGTCAAGTTGTAGCCGCTTCTAACAACTTAGGACTTATTATTACGGCTAGATAAATTTGGACGATCGACATTTGTTTCTAAATCAGTCGATCGTCCCGACTAACATTCCCTACCCTAAATCAAACGATTTGCTCGCTAGAAGGTTCTCCTGTAGCTGGAGGTTCTACCGTATCGCCAAAAGCAATCCGCAGAAATGGCGGCGCTAAAAATGTCGTCAGAATCACCATGATAATAATCGAGACTTCCAGCGGTTTATCCAAAACTCCACTCGCCGAACCGATGCCGGCAAACACTAACCCGACTTCGCCCCGAGGAACCATCCCCACTCCGATCGCCAATCGATTAATTCCCGGCAGACCAAACACCACCCAACCTGTTACGATCTTGCCGAAAATCGCCACCACAATCAAGAAAGCGGCAATCAAAAGTCCCGCCCGATTATCGGGTACTGTTGGGTTCAAAACCCCCAAATCCGCCCGAGCTCCCACCGTCACAAAGAAGATGGGTACAACCATATCGGCGATGGGTTTCACCAATTCATCCAACTCATTGCGCGCATCGCTTTCATCCAAAACCAAGCCTGCTGCAAAGGCACCCAAAATCGCTTCGAGATGAATTGCATTGGCCAGAAACGCCATGAACAAGGCAAAAATAAAGGCTGGAATCACAATATTGCCGCGAGTTTTGAGATTCTCCACCACCGCAGTGAAGCTTTTGTTAAAGATGCCGCCCAACAGAATCGAACCCAGCAAAAAGACACTTGCACTGACAATCAAATAAATGACATTAACAACGTCAATCTCACCGGTTTTCGCTAAACTGGCGACCACAGCCAGGACAATAATTCCCAAAACATCATCAATCACCGCCGCACCGACAATGATTTGACCTTCTTTAGATTTCAGCCGTCCTAATTCCGACAAAACTTTCGACGTAATTCCGATGCTAGTTGCCGTCAAAGCAGCCCCCGCAAAAATCGCCGGAATCGCCGCCGTGTGGAAAATTATCATCAAGCCCCCAGTACCTGCAGCAAAGGGAACTGCCACACCGACACAGGCGACAACGACGGCTTGAACCCCCACTTCTTTTAGTTGTCTGAGATCCGACTCCAAACCAATTTCAAACAGCAGAACAATCACGCCTAATTCAGCCAGCACTGAAATGACTTCACTCTGCGATTCAAAGACACTGGTGAGGGCGGCAGGGGATAGATGATTAATCGATTGCAGAACTGTCATAATCCCTGAGTTGGATGCTGACAGCCCGCTTTCGGGAAAAACGACCAGGTGTAAAGCAGATACGCCAACAATTACCCCTGCTACAAGTTCACCCAAAACCGGCGGCAAATCAAATTTTATAGCCACTTCTGCGCCTAATTTACTGGCGATATAAATCACTACCAAACTGAGCAAAACTCCGCTGAGGACGATCGGCGAATTTTCTGCCTCGACTGTTGCTAGCAAAGGTATAGGGGGAACTAGAGAAGCAATCCCAGAACTTAAAGCTGTAATTGTAGGGTTCAAAAACATGGGTACGATGATGGTAAGAAAGACGATTCTATGCTGACTGTTGACTGTTGACTGTTGACTGTTGACTGTTGATTGTTGACTGTTGACTGTTGACTGTTGACTGTTGACTGTTGACTGTGAGTCGGAAAATTGATAACTGTTACATATTGAGTAGCCAGTTAACTCGACATGACTATCAAGCAAAGCTTGAAGAACCCAAATCTGGGGGAACATCTTGCCACCGCCCTTGTCCGACTGCTTGAATTGCTTCTTTTAGCAAGATATCGCCGGTATAAATTGCCCTACCGACGATCGCACTTTTGACACCAATTGGTTCCAAAGCCAACAAACTTAACAAATCTGCGATCGAACTAACGCCACCGGAAGCAATCACCGGAATCGAGATAGCGTTAGCAATTTCGCGCAAAGATTCCAAATTCGGCCCTTCCATAGTACCGTCGCGGTGAATGTCGGTGTAAATAATTTCAGCCGCCCCTAACTCTGCCATTTGCTGCGCCAATTCTGTTGCTAAAACTTCCGAAGTTTCCAGCCAGCCTCTAGTAGCAACTTTGCCATTTCTGGCATCGATGCCCACCAGAATTCGACCGGGAAATTCGGCGCACAATTCGCCGACTAATTGCGGTTGTTCGACGGCGACGGTGCCGAGAATCGCCCGCCGAACGCCTAAATTGAGGATAGCAGCAACAGCAGCGCGATCGCGCATTCCCCCACCTACTTGACAGGGTACATCAACGGCTCTGACAATGGCTTCAATGGCTGCTTGGTTGACTGGATGACCTGCTTTAGCGCCGTCGAGGTCTACTAAATGCAGCATTGTCGCGCCTTCATTTACCCACTGTCTGGCGACTGCGACGGGGTTGTCGTTAAAAGTTTGCGACTTCGCGTAGTCTCCCTGATACAGTCTGACGCATTTTCCATCCAATAGGTCGATCGCTGGAATTACATTCATAATTTAGTCAGTAGTCAGTTGTTAGTTGTTAGTTGTTAGTTGTCAGTTGTTAGTTGTTAGTTGTTAGTTGTTAGTTGTTAGTTGTTAGTTGTCAGTTGTTAGTTGTCAGATGCTAGAAGTAACAAATAACCAATAACAAATAACCAATAACCAATAACCAATAACCAATAACTACTGACTTCTTCCTTCGGCTATACATTCGCAGCCGCTGTTTAAATGAAACATGATTGCTGGCGAAAGCGTTGACCATAAAGGAGTATTGACATCAGCTTTTCTCAAAGCTTCCGCCGTCCAGTCATTGCAAGTTTTCAAAATCCAGTAACTGCCTTTTGCTTCATAAAAACTGTCGGTGTTGTCGTAGCCGTAGCTAATTTTCATTTTATTACCTCCGGTGTCTAATTGGAATGTATTTTTAATAAAATTTACCATCTTCAGATAATTCGCTCCACTAATTTTAACACATTTGGTTTCTTGATTTTGGGGAAAAACCCGATAACCTTGGACTTGTACGGTAGATGGATTAGGGAAAATAAGTGCCTTGAAACCTGTAACTGGGTTGATACTTCCTGATGTGGGAGTTTCCAACATAAAAGCTCTATCTCCCCAGCCAAAAGATAGATATTTATAATCAGAAGTGGCATCCCGCCCTATTTTTGTTAGCGGTAAAAATTGATTCCAGTCAAAATATTCATTTTTAACGGGAACGATGATTTCGGTGTGGATGCCTTGGTTGGAAATGTATAGAGAGATTGTGCAATCTGCTTGCGAGTAATTTCCCCACTTTCTGGGAGTTAGATAGCCTATTGTTAGGAAAGCAGTCAAAGATAAGATGACAATTCCTAAGCGCTGTAGAATTTTTTTCATTTTAACCGTTGGTTTTAAATTGTGCCTTCGGATGGCGGGCGCTGCATCTTTGTGGGAAAGAATTCTTGCAATCCCCCATTGCGCTGTTCGGGGGTTTCGTTAGCCCAATTCGACAAACTTTCGTAGAAAAAGAAAGACACGCCAGCGAAATCCCTTTTTCGCACTTCTTGCACTTGTTCTTGAATTTGTTTGAGCGGCACCGAATTATTTTTAAGACCAGTCAAAATGCCGATCGAAGTTGGAATGTGAAGTTTAGCTAATTTGACTTCTTCCCGTTCCAGTTCGGCACTAAAACGCTTGATATCGCTGCGATAAACCTGCAACACAATTTCTTGGATGTAGCCGCGTCTTTCCCAGGTAAACCAGTCCTGCAAGTGGGCGGGTAAAGCAAAGTGAAAAGGGTTCGGAGATAAGCTGACAATACATTTTTCTTTGCGGGATTTTATGGCGCTGGAAACTCGCCCCATGAAGTCGTTGATTTTGTCAGCGCGCCAGCGCACCCAGAAGGTTTCGCGGGAGTCGTCTGAGGGAGGGCTTTTGATTTGTTCCTGATACATTAACACAGTTAGCGGCTCGTAACCAAATTCTACTGGCAAGCCGAAATGGTCGTCAAATTGAATGCCATCAATATCATAGTTATCGACAATTTCTAGGATTAAATCTAAGATAAATTGCTGCACTTGGGGATGAAAGGGATTCAGCCAAACTCGCTCGTGTTGGCCTTCTTTCCAAATAGTTGAACCGTCGCGCCGGTGCGCCAGCCATTCTGGGTGAAGTGTGGCTAATTCCGATTCTGCGGGAGCCATGAAACCAAACTCAAACCAGGGGATTACTGCTATACCTTTTTGGCGGGATTGTGCTATAATTTCTTTGAGGATGTCTCGGTCTTTCAATCCGGGCGATGGATCGATCGACTGTCCGAATACTCGTTGGGCGGCAGCGCTCGGATAAAGCGTATAGCCTCCTTGCCAAACCGTGGGATAGATGGTATTAAAATTGAGTTTGTCCAGTCGATTTACAGCGTCAATGATGTTATTGCGGGAGAAAATAACGTCGCTGTCAATGTTCGTCAGCCAGACGCCGCGCAATTCGGTTGTTGGGGTTAGAGGCGGGGTTTGAGCTAACAGACGCGGGGATAATATGGCGGAGGAGGTAAGGGCGATCGTAAAAACAACTATTAAAGCCAGTATCCGCTGCCATTTGTGCAGTTTAATCATCAATTTTTCGCAAACACCACAATTTAACATCATACTGTAGGGTGGGCAATTCGCACCTTATCTGTGATATCAACTTTGGTAGCATTGGAATTAATATTACCCACAGTCAGGACACCGCGAGTGCAAGAGTGTCCCTACAATAATCGGGGTAGGGACACGGCAGTGCCGTGTCCTCGGTATCATTCCGATGCTACCGGAAACGATATGATTCCCCCTAAGAATAACCTGGCAATTTCATCACTATGTCGGAATCGTCCAGCCAAACGCAGTGCGCTAACGAAATGCGCCGACTCAAAAAACCAATTTTTTGCAGGTTGACAAAACCGGGCAGCAGCAGCTTATTTTTGCCGTTAATAAAGTTAATAAATTCTAAACTTTATCAAAAAGTTGCCTTTGATACTTAATTATAGTAAAGATTTAAGATATCGCAAGTTAGTAACAATCAAATAGTTATAAGATTGAGATTGTTTTTGAGTCACAATCCATATGAATCCTGATTCTCTCCGCACCTTGGGCGTGCCGCCGAATGCTTGGAAAGTTGATGCCAAAATTGCCGACATCACCCGATCGCCGATCGCGCCTCAACCTGTTACCCTAGAAACAGAAACTAAAACCCTGCGTTTGGACTTAGCAAAAGCAGCAATGTTGGTGATAGATATGCAAAACGATTTCTGTCATCCCGACGGTTGGCTGGCGCATATTGGCTTAGATGTAACGCCCGCCAGAACTCCAATTAATCCTTTAAAAAATTTGCTGCCAAAATTGCGATCGCACGCCATGCCAATTATTTGGATAAACTGGGGAAACCGCCCCGATTTGCTCAATATTAGTGCTGCTTCCCGTCACGTTTACAATCCCACAGGCGACGGCGTAGGTTTGGGAGATCCCCTGCCAAAAAACGGCGCACCTGTACTGATGGCAGGGAGTTGGGCGGCGCAGGTTGTCGATGAATTGGAACCCAAACCCGAGGATATTTGTGTGGATAAATATCGGATGAGTGGCTTTTGGGATACTCCTTTAGATAGTATCTTGCGGAACCTCGGCAGAACTACACTTTTCTTCGGAGGAGTAAACGCCGATCAGTGCGTCATGGCTACCCTGCAAGATGCTAATTTCCTCGGTTACGACTGTATTTTGGTCAAAGATTGTACAGCTACGACATCGCCAGATTATTGCTGGCAAGCTACTCTTTATAACGTTAAACAATGTTTTGGCTTTTTGTCTGATTCTCAGGCTATGTTAGAAGCAATTAAATAGTCATTAGTCATTAGCCATTAGTCATGAGTCACTTGGAATATTTTTTTGAGGCTAAACTGGGAATTAATGACTCGGGCTTCTCATTAAGGACAACAGAAACATAACAATTGACAACTAACAATAAAAAAATGACAAACCACTGCATGATTCCTGTTATAAAGTCTCCCAAAGACTACCAAGCATTTCGCATCAGTCCGGGCGATACTAATAGATTAGCTATCGTTTTCGATCCGGTAATAGCTAATGTTTCCTTAACAGTTTGCGTGGAGATTTTCGATGCGGGCGGCAAAACTCCTCCCAACCGCCATCAATTTGCAGTAGAAATGTTTTTTGTACTCAAAGGCAGAGGGCAAGCAACCTGCGACGGCAAAACAGTTAGTATTAAACCGGGAGATAGTTTGTTAGTGCCTCCAACAGGCACTCACGTAATTGAGAATACGGGGAGTGAACGTTTGTACACTTTGTGCATTATGGTGCCGAATGAGGATTTTGTGGAATTGATTCGCAGCGGTACGCCAGTCGAACTCGATGAGGAAGATTTGAGAGTTTTAGGGCGATCGGATGTACTCATATCGTGCTAGGTTTGTAGTAAGGACTTTAGTCCTTTAATCTCGTTCCTAGGTAGAGCGTTGGAACACATATCTAAATGCTCTGCCTAGCTTCTATTTTCCAGGTAAAATAATTTATGAGCGTTATATTTCACATCACTCAAAGCCAACAATGGGAAGAAGCAAAACAGCTTAAATCCTATCGCGGTGATACCCTAGATACTGAAGGATTTATCCACTGTTCGACACTGCCGCAAGTTACTAGAAGTGCCAATAAGTTCTTTGTTGGTAAAAAAGGATTGCTTTTGCTGTGGATTGACTCTGAAAAAGTGCAAGCAGAAATTAAGTATGAATCTGCCGCCGGAGAGGATTATCCGCATATTTACGGGCCCTTGAATATTGATGCTGTGTTGAAAGTTATTGAGTTTGAAGCGGGTGCCGATGGCAAGTTTGAATTACCGGAAGAATTAACAGCAAATACAAATGAACAGGCTTAGTACGCTGTGAAGATAGTTCAAGAAGTATCACTTATTAGTCGCGGTAACTTTGAGGAGTCAGAAGAATGGGGAGTTATTAAAAATGAAATACGGATTGCTATTGACGCGATCGCCTGGCCTGTGGGTGCATCAAACTTTACAATCAATCCAACCAGGCACGGAAACGGTGTCAAACCTATCAAAAATGCTTGTATGGCTGCTCTTCAGGACAACTTTGGATGGCAGCTTGAAACTAAAATCAGATTTGCAACTAGAGCGCCTGGACGAGTAGATGCTACCAAAATCTTAGACAATCATTTATTTGCCTTTGAATGGGAAACAGGAAATATCTCATCAAGTCACCGTGCTGTTAATAAACTGGTTCTCGGTATTTTACGAGGGATTTTTTTGGGGACGGCATTAGTTCTGCCCAGCCGCAAACTGTACCCTTATTTGACTGATAGAATTGGCAATTATGAGGAACTAGAGCCTTACTTTGATGTCTGGCGCGCTGTTAACATACAAGAAGGTTTTTTAGCCATATTTGTCATTGAACATGATGCCCTTGATACCAGCGTACCTACAATTACTAAAGGCACAGATGGTCGCGCTTTAATATAAAATGTTAGTTTTTAAGAAAACAATTCTAGTTGGATTGACTCGTTTTGTTTAACTTTATTTTTGGTCTTTCCCCTTGCTGATTCCCAGTTTTCAAGTTTTCCATTTGCCAAGTCTTGTAACCGCTTCACTGCTGGTTCAATATCGCCGATTTCTGTACCCAGCCAATACCTACCCAACTTCTCTGCTGCATAAAATGTAGTGCCAGAACCTCCAAAAGGATCGATTACAACTTGTCCCGGATTCGATGCCATAGCAATGATACGTTCCAGCATGATTGGAGCTAATTCGTTGGCTCCCCTTTTCTTGTGCTGTCGGTGTCTTACTGGCGGAATATCTGTCCACATTTCCTCAATTAAAGTCCACAGATTTTCTTCTCGAATATCTTCAGAAGCATTTTCCCAGACATCTTCGGGAGCATCCCAAACATCCATTAAGTTAATACCTTGAGGATTTAATTTTTTGCGGTGTCCGCCGTAATCTTTAATCTCTCCTCCGCAATGCCGGCAGACTTGAATCGGCGTATAAACTTTATTGAAAACTGCTGGTTCGCCTTTTGTGTAGTAAAGCAATCCGTAGTGTGCTGGAGACATTTTCTTGCCGCGAGGAAAGGCTTTAGGCATTCTACAAGCTATCCAGTGACGAAAGTTCATTCCCTCTTGGTTTAAATATGCACCGTACTCAATGCACCATTTAGGTAAGTTGAAAATAAATAGACTTCCGCCCGGTTTAAGCACTCGAATAGTTTCTTTAAGCCACTGTTTTGACCAAGCAAGATAATCGCTGGAATTCAGCAGGTCGCTCGTACCGTTACCGTAATCTTTGCCGAGATTAAAGGGCGGATCGGCAAAGACAATATCTGCACAGTAATCGGGAATAGCACCTAAAAATTCGATACAGTCTTCCTGGTAGAGAATGCCGTATTTGCTTTGATAAACCTCTCGCAATTCCCGTTCGGCGGAAATCACAGGTGATATCAGACTCCAAGGTTGCATTTAAGTATTTTTATTGAATAATCATCACTTCAATAATAGTAATTGTAGCGACGATTGTCAATAGATTACTGGAGCGATCGCACTGTTGGCACAGTTGCAAAACATCAATTAACATCAACCAACTCTGCCGCCAATTTGAGCGCATCTTCGCGAGTCGCAATTTTCCCCTCCACCCGCGCTAATTGAATCTCCATTAACAATTGACCGATGCGCGGACTTCTCGGTAAATTCAAATATTCCATTAAATCATTGCCGCTAACTAATTGTGTGGGATGAGCAATAATATCCTCGGCATCAAGATAGCGATTAATTAACAGTGAAATCTCCTCAACCTTAACTCCCGCCGCCACCGCCAAAACCGTTAAAACGGGAAATACTATTCCCAGATCCCGAAACAAAAAATACTGTTCTCTCAAAGACATTTCCGCGATAGGTTTTGCTTGCAATTGTGGCAAGTATTTCAAAAGCCCGATCGCACTTTTAATCTCCGCATTGCTGTACTTCAACCGCAGCAACTCGGTTTCAGCAATTGTCGGGTCGGAATCTGCCAAAATAGCCAACTTCGCAACCGCCAACAAAGGCGTTTTAATTGTATCTCGAATCTGACGCCCGAATTCCTTCCCTAATTCCGGGTAAATTGCTGCTAATTTGTCAGCAGATGCGTCAATTTTTGTCAAAATATCGAAACGGTCGATCGCACTTTCAAACCAAATCGAAAACAAACCGTCTTCGCAACCGCGACAAATCCAAGGAACACCGTCAGGATTGCTCAACAAATAACCCAATTCCGTTCGCACCCGTTCCACCGCTACCCGACTCAACAGCGGCGCTAATTCCCGAATCGCCGATTGAGTTTCAGCTTCGATCGCAAAACCCAACTGCGCCGCTTGGCGGTAAGCTCTTAATAACCTCAGCGGATCGTCCTCCAAATTTGACCGCGAAATCATCCGCAGCAAACCCAACCGCAAATCAGTTTGACCGTCCAAAGGATCGATGATTTCTCCGGTAAAAGGATTGCAGGCGATCGCATTTATCCGAAAATCTCGGCGCAGCAAATCCCCCTCCAGACTCCCCCCTTCCGCCTGCGCCAAATCCACCGTACCGCCCGCAAATACAACCCGCGCAATTTGCCGTTCCGCATCCAACAAAACAAATCCACCTTTCGTGCGATCGGCAATTTTTCGAGCAGTTTTCACCGCCCGTGTTAGCATGACAAAATCCAAATCAAAATAGTGCGATCGGCGGCCCAGCAGCGCATCCCGCACCGCACCGCCCACCAGATAAGCAGGCGCAGTCAACATTTCCAAATCAAACGGCCAAGTATCAGGAGATAATGGAGGTGGCAAACTATTCGACATCGCAACAAAAATCAATAAACTTACAAACAATAAAGCTCTTGCTACGCTAGATTAACAGAAAGCTCGAAATTCACCAATCTTTTTGAAATGCACAGAGGATATCAAGAATGTGTATTTGTATTAACTGCCACTATGTAGACCGCTGCTTCACCTACCACGCCGTAGAAGGACAGCACGAACAGCTTCACCTCACCGAAAAACCCGATTTCGACCCCGTAGAACCCACCATCAACGTCAACATCCGCCCCCGTCAAGACGAAATTGAAATGGAATGGGATGTAGTTGGCTGTCAAAGTTTCAAGCAAGAGACCGGCAAATGGGCAAAATTGCGGCCAGGCGAACTCGTCCCGACTTAAGGAAGAAGTCATTAGTCAGTAGTCAGTAGTAATTAGTTATTTGTTGGTTGTTGGTTGCTATTTGTTGTTTTTTATAGGTTTTTTGTGAGTAGTTAACGATAACAACCAATAACCAATTCCCAATTCCCGATGCCCGATGCCCAATTCCCCATTCCCAATCTAAAATCTAAAATCTAAAATCTAAAATCCAATGTGCTATTGCTTAAACCCAACTTGTCACAATCCGCAAAACCAAGGGGATGCAGAATTGTGCCAAAGTTGCGGCTCAAAATTGTTGTTAACTCTTGACCTAGAAACGCCATCAGCATCTCGCTACCGAACCATAAAGCCGATCGGACAAGGAGGCTTTGGCAGAACATTTCTAGCAGTTGATGAAACAAAACCCCTGATTTTTTCGCAGTGCGTAATCAAGCAATTTTTCCCGCAAAATACCGCAGCCGAAAAATCCGCTCAACTATTTCACCAAGAAGCAGCCCAGCTAGAAACCTTGGGCAAACATCCCCAAATTCCAGAATTAATCGCGCATTTTGAACAAGAGGGGAGACAGTATTTAGTACAAGAATTTATAGACGGCAAAAACCTAGCCCGAGAATTACAACAAAAAGGAGCATTCACCGAAACTCAAATTCGGCAAATCCTCAACGATTTATTGCCAGTGCTCCACTTCGTCCACAAATCCAAAGTTATTCACCGCGATATCAAACCAGAAAATATCATTCGCCGCCGGCTATCTCCAACTCCTTTACCCGCTTTAGAAACTTCCTATCAACCCTCTCCTTTCCAAAAAGATATTGTTTTAGTAGACTTTGGTGCAGCTAAGAAAGTAACAGCAACCGGCTTGCAGCAAACTGGTACAATCATCGGCAGTGCTGCTTATACAGCCCCAGAACAATTGATGGGGAAAGCAGTTTTTGCCAGCGATATCTACAGTTTGGGCGTTACCTGCATTCACTTGCTGACTGAAATTCCTCCCTTTGATTTGTTCGACAGTACAGAGGATTCTTGGGCTTGGCGAAATTATTTGAAAACCGCTGTTAGCGATGATTTCGGCCGCATCCTCGACACCATGCTTCAAAGTGCCACCAACCGGCGCTACAGTTCAGCATCAGCAGTCATCCGGCACTTGAACCCCAAACCGGTATATTTAGAGGCTTCGCCTGTGTTAGACGCGCCGGAAACGCCTGCAGAACGGGTGCTTACACCTGCGCCCGGTGTGTCGCTTTTCACTCGCCAACAGCAAGCCGAAATTCAGCAAGCTTTACAAGAGGCGATCGCCCCGTACAATGTTACAATCCAAGTCAGTCAAGCCAAGCAACAGCTCAATATCGTCATCAACAGAACCGAAGACAACCCCGTTTACTATCCGCACTTATCTCAAATAATTGCCACCAGACTCACCGATTTGCAGTTAAATAAAGTCGCAGCCGTGAAGCTGTTGGGAAGAGTCAACAATTCTCGCCGCCCGGAGTGGAAGCAAATATTGCAAATCGATCCCAAGATTCAATTGAGAAACAAACTCGTGCGGCTGCAACACAATCAATTACTCAAGAAAATCGCCCCTGTTACTACCCAAGAATTTTGGCTGCCGAAGTTGAAAACTCAGGATTTTTGGATAGATGCGCTAATGTTTGCCTTAGTTTGGTTTATCTTTGGCTCTCAAATAGTCATTTTTAATTCGTGGTTTGCGCTAATAGTTTCGTCGGGTTTTATGGCAGTCAAGCATCAAGTTTCCCACAACAAAGAATTTGCCAATAAAAATTTATTCGCAAGTTTAGTAGTGCTGTTTTTGATGACTGGAGGGATGGGTAATTCCAGGATTTTAAATACGGGAATATTTGGTATTCTTTTGGGTTGCTTAGTTGTGGCTTTGCCTCTGTTTTTTGTTAAGGAAAATTATCAGTAATCGTGAATAGCAATCCCCAAGACGGAACATCAGTTAAAAAATACGGTTTAGCCCTGCACACAGCTAGTCGCGAACTCGGTTTAGCCATCAGCAATTTTGCCGGGTATTCTCGCTGCCAGACTTGGAATTTGGATCGCGATTTAGCAACTCATTTGCATCAGTATTTAGTCGAGTTTATTCAGCCGCAAACTTGGGCGGATTTGGCTTTTATTGCAGTGGCGAAGGGGCCCGGAGGTTTCACGGGGACTCGGATGGGTATGGTGACGGCGCGGACTTTGGCTCAACAGTTGGATATTCCGGTTTTTGCGGTTTCAACTTTGGCGGCTGTCGCTTGCAGCAGCAGTAAAAAATCTATCTCAAATCAGGATATGGCGCTGCAAATGCCTGCACAGCGGGGACAATTGTTTGGCGCTGTTTATTCAGTTAACAGTAATTCAGGTGTAACTGAGTTGTTTACCGATACGGTAATGACACCGGAATCCTGGCAGGAAAAGTTGGATAATTGGGGGAATTCTTATCAGTTAATTGAAGTTGGTAGCGAGTTGGGTTGGTCGGTTTCTAGCTTGTTGGAATTGGCTTATTTGGAGTGGCAAATGGGAAGTCGTCCTGATTGGTCGGAGGCTTTGCCTTTTTACGGTCAACATCCGGTTAAGGGACACTGAATCTAGGGAATAGGGCATTGGGAATAGGGCATTGGGCATTATTTCGTTTCTGTTAAACTCACATCTTGCACCATTGTCAAGAACAGGCAAGATGCCTGTTCCACAAAGAGTAGATTTTCTCGCTTCACAGGCCGGAGAGCCTGTTCATAAAAGCTTATTGAGAATGGTGCAAGATATAAGTTAAATCAACTTGTAGAGTGCGTTTTTTTTCCGACCATTCCCCATGCCCAATGCCCAATGCCCAATGCCCAATGCCCCATGCCCGTAAATGATTTATAAGCAATTAAGCAGACTTGATATCGTTGTTTATTTAAGGGCGATACAAAGTTCGAGGCAAAAAGTTAATGTTAGCGGGTCTGGGTTTTCGCTTCGCAATCGATCGATCTCAGCTCGATCGCAGCCGCGAGATTCCATAAAATCGAGCATCCAGTTAGTTATTGTCGCGAGATCGATGTATTTTGCTCCGAGGCATACGGGGCAAATTTCTGGGCTGAGGGTACCTGTGCCGCCGCATTCGGGGCAATCCCAGTGGGTTGTTACGGGATCGGGGGTAGTTGGGATGTTGCTCATTTTAGGAAAAAGTTCGATCGCACTACTCGGTCAGTTTAGCAATTGCTTGGTTGGGGAACTCCCGAGCAAAACTCAACAGCACCAACTATATTAGAACGCAAATTAGTAAAAAAAAGCGGAAATAAATCAAGATCGCAAATGCAGCAGCATTAAAAGTGGAGATTGCCGCGCTATCGGGCAGCCTTGACGCTTCAGGTCGAATGAGTAAAGTTGTTGGGTTTTCTTCCTCAATGTTGGGTGAATGTTGGTTTTATTCCTCAACCGAAGCTACATTTCGGAGTGTGAAAAATTAATTATGACTTTTATGAACTCAAAATTATGAAATTCATGAATTGACTTGAAGCTCAGCCTGTTTTAAAATGTTAATTAACTGGGGTCAGTAAGTCGCATGAAAAACTCCTACCGCGTCTTAATATATGGAAAATCGACTGACTCAAACTCAACTAACGCAAATAGTAGCTGAAGTAGAACGCCTTTCTAACCTCCGGCAATCTGAACTTGATTCCGAAGAAGTCAAAGAAATTTTGCAGGAGTTGGGCTTGCCTCCAGAGTTGCTAAATGAAGCTTTAATCCAGTTGCAGCGTCGGGAAGCACTGGCCCAGCAGCAGCGGCGAAATCGGTGGATTGCAGGAGGATTGGCGGCTGCGGCTGCGGGGGCGATCGCAATTACCGGATTCTACATTCAGCAAAACCGACAAGCGATCGATCGCGTTTCAATTCAAGAAAACCGCATAACTTCGGTGCAGGATGATGGTGGCAATTTGACAGTTATTTTCCGCCAAAATAATCCTGAAATATTTTATCGTACTACCTTGAAAGATGCACCGATCGGGAAAAAACTGTCATTATCTTGCGATTGGATTGACCCCAGCGGTCAAGTTGTCAAACAAAACCGCTATCAGACTCGCGAAATCGACAAACCCATCTGGAATACTCAATGCCGCTACCAAATTGGTACTGCTGCTGCTACCGGAAATTGGCAAGTTAAAATGTTCGTTGAACGTCGCGCGATCGGCAGTGCATCCTTTCAAGTCAAATAATCCTACATAACACAAACTCTGCCCTTTCACTCTCCTCCTTCTCCAACTCTGCGCTCTCTGCGCTCTCTGCGGTAAATAAAAAAAAATCTCATTCACAAATTCAAAAATGATGGCAACAGTATCTTCGCCCAAAAACTCGCCTATAGATAGATTATAACATGGGAATCACCAACAAACCGCGTCAATTTTTAGGATACTGGGGCTGCGATTCTCGCCAAAAATTAGAAGCGCTGCTGGCGAAAATCATCAGCCAGTCTGCCAGAGAAATTCCCGTTCAAAAAGTCGAGGATTCTTCCAGTTTCTCCACCGCAGACAGCGAAAATCATCCAATTTGGAATGTTGCTAGTACCGAACTCGATCGCGCGCCAGACTTGCCGACCAAAAAGAGCGATTCCCTGCGGGATAGCTACGCTTCACGTACTTTGCAAATCGCCGCCCTCTCAGCATCTGGACTATGTACTTATCCATCAACCAACGGCTTGCTGTTACCTGATGCCTGGGTAAACGTTCGAGAAAATTGCCTGATTTTAGGACGGGAACCCTTCGGGCGAGTAACGCTTTACTGGACGCAAATCGGGCCGAGTATTTGGTTTGCATCGAGATTGCAACTGCTGTTAAATATTTGCGAACAGCCAGATGTAAGCATTCCCGGTTTGTACGGCTATAGCTGTTTTTCCTATGTCCCAACTCCTTTAACTCCGGTCAAAAATGTGTTCGCCGTTCCCCCAGGAACCGAATTGACTTGGGAGTGCGATCGAGATAGCGGTGTAATTTTTGAACCCCAATCAAAACGGTTGTTGGAATGGGGAGAAAGTTCAGAAAAAATAAAAGACGAAGCAGAAGCGATCGCCCAATTGCAAAACTTACTTAAAGATGCCGTTCACCGTCAAATTGCCGATATAAACAGCAGTGAAACTGTCGGAGTATTTCTATCAGGCGGTTTAGATTCCTCAGTTGTCGCAGCTTTGTTAGTAAAAGCCGGAGTCAAAGTGCGCGCTTATACTCTCGACTTTGGCGAAGCCGGAATTCCTGAATATCCTTGGGCAGAACAAGTTGCCTACTCGCTGAAAATTCCTTTAATAAAAGTAGATGCCACGCCGCACCGGATTAAACAAGTTTTGCATTCTGCTGTGAAAGCTTTAGATTTGCCTTTTGGCGACGGAGTTACAGTGCCGCTGTACCTTTTAAATGAAGCTGCGAGTCAAGAAACGGATCTCGTTTTCAACGGCGAAGGCGGCGATCAGTTATTTGCGGGATGGACGAATAAACCCCTGATTGCAGCGGGTATTTATCAAGCAGCAAATCCAGCCGGAGACGAAGCTTTTGCCCTGCAATACCTGCGAACTTTTCACCGGATGTGGGGATACGAAACTAAAGTTTACCAGCCGCAAATTTACACTCAAATTCAGAATTTGCACCCTCAAGATTGGCTGCTAGAGGCTCTTAATCCTGCTTTAGGCGGGTCTTTACTCCATCGCCTCCGCCGCGCTGGGCTGATGCTCAAAGGCGCGCAGAACATCCATCCCCGCGCTGCTAATTTAGCTCTAGCTTTTGGTCTGAAAGTGCGATCGCCCTTTTGCGATTTTGCCTTAACAGACTGGACGTTTAAACTGTCAGGAGAATTGTTTTTGCGGGGTGCTTGCGAGAAATACATCCTCAAACGAAGCGTGGAAAATTGGCTGCCTGCGGAAATAGTTTGGCGGGAAAAACGGGGTATGGGAGTTCCCTTAACCTCTTGGTGTTTTAATGAATTTTGGCATCAAATTGGCGATTGGTTAAACCCTGCCGTGCTGCTGTCAGAGAAACGCTGGCAACCCGATTTGGCTGCTCAAATTGTGTCCGGCAAATTCGCAGCGGGAATTCAAGGCCGCCGCATTGGCGAAATTATTTGGCTGTTAATTATGTGGCAAATTTGGCGATCGCAAATCTTAGGCGAGGAAGTGAAAAACAAATCTTGGAATCATCCATTTTGGTTGCCTCGATCGGTTTGGAATTACCGCCAGCGGTGGGCAGAATAAAATCAACATTTTTTATTTAACTCACATCTTACACCATTCTCAAGAACAGGCAAGATGCCTGTTCCACAAAAAAATAATTTTCTTGTGGGGTGGGCATCCTGCCCGCCCGTGAAAGGCTTATTGAGAATGGTGCAATATCTCAGAACAAGCACCTACTTTACCATTATGTCAACAATTGCAGATCGCAAATCAATTCTCAAAGAACCGCCTTTTACTCTTTCCCTAGCCCAAGAGTTATTAGCTACTTACGGTTCGCCACTTTACGTTTATCAAAGCGATATTTTGCGCCTGACTATTGCCCGCATTACTAAAGCAATTTCCTATCCGCGAACTCAATTTTGTTTTGCCAGCGTGACAAATGGCAACATCGCACTGCTGCAAATTTTTCAAGCTTGCGGGTGGGGACTGCACGCCAATACACCGGGAGATATTTATTTAGGAAGTCAGGCCAGTTTTTCGCCCAAAAACATTGTTTACAGCGGCAGCAATTTGCACCTAAATGAGATGGAACAAGTTCTCAAATGGGGTGTCAAAACTCTGAATTTCGACAGTCTCGCTCAGTTGCAGTTGTGCTGTGAAGTTTATCAATCTCTCAGGGAAAACCAACAGATTTTAGAACCGCCCAGTTTGGGTTTGAGACTGAATTTGCCCGAACTAACTGGAGACAGTCGAATTGGAGTGCGATCGACTGAATTCCCAGAGGCGATCGCCCTCGCTAGAAAAGCCGGATTAAAGCTCAGCGGATTGCATTTTTATCGCGGTACCGGCACTAATTCTACCGCAGCTTTTACTCAAGTAATTGATACTGTAATTGCCGCAGCCCAGCAATTGCCAGATTGGGAATATCTCGATTTTGGCGGCGGTTTTGGCTATCCTTACCGCAGCGGGGGTACAGCCTTTGACTGGGAACTGTTCGGAGCAGAATTAACCAGCAAAATCAGCCAACTCGATCGCGAAATTCAGCTAATAGTTGAACCAGGGCGATCGGTTGTAGCGGGATGCGCTACTTTGCTCGCTCAAGTTGTTTCAACAAAATGGCAAGAAGCCAAACAAATTGTCGGCGTGGATACTACTGTTGCTAATCTTTCAGTGCCGTCAGTTCACGGCGGTTATCGAGAGATTTATACCTGGAATTGCCGGGATTCTCTACATCTTACTGATGTTTGTGGCAATACTACTTATTCGCGGGATTTTTTGGGAAAAAACTGTCATTTACCAGCTTTGAAAGTTGGGGAAATCCTGGCTATTTTAGATGTGGGAGCTTACGGCTATGCCATGTCATCGCACTTTTTGCACCGCCCCAGACCTGCGGAAGTGCTGTTAGAAAATAACCAGCATCGCGTGATTCGCCAAAGAGAAGGTTACAGCATTTTGCTAGCCAATCAAGTTTTTTGAATAATCAATAGGAGATTTTTATGAAGTGCATTAAATGTGGAACTGAAAATAATTTAAAAGTTCGCACGGCTAATAGGGGTCGCTGTCTACGATGCAACCATAAGTTTGCTTTTGAACCGACTGCAATGACTGGTGTCAAAATAACTGACCCGATGTTTGCCAAGGCGATCGCAGATATTTCTGTTAACGATACGCTGTTTTTTACCCCTAAGCAGTTATTTTACCTTTTAGACAAGCGATCGAGACCAAAAATTTATGATGGGTTCTACACAATCCCAGGATACCTCATTATTAATATAGTTTCGGGTATCTTTGTTCTTATCTTGAAAGCAGATATATTTTCTGAAGGGAGTATAGCTTTCTTTTTGGTAATGTTTGTAATAAATAGTTTAGTGATTGCAGGAACTTTTACTGCTAGCCGTTCTAGCAAGTATCCGTACAAACAACGCCAGAAATTTGCAAAGACTTTGCAAGTTTGGGGAGGAATAGTTCTGGTGTGCGGAATTGGTGTAACTCTGTTATCAAGTTCCTTTCCGCTGTTTTTAGCGAGCTGCGCTATCGGAATGCTATCTATCTATTTTGGTAGCAAAAAAATTGAAAAAAAACCTGCAAATAGTCAAGATTTTACTATTGAGTTAAATCAGTTTCAAGGCTGGCTTAATACTTGGACAGAAATTAACTCTATGACTAAATTGCTGCCGCCTCCCCGCGCTCTAAATGGAAATACCGCCGTTAGTCCTGATGTCAGCGCTTACAGTTTTGACAGATTAGTTGTGTGCGATCGCCCGGAAATTGCCCAATTTTTAATCGCCAACAATTTCCACTTTGAAAACAACTGTGCAGTCCTCAGCATTACCGGATATCCGCAAAGTATCTTCGACACAACTATGGAAATGCTGCGCCGAAATCCAGACTTAAAAGTGTACGCTTTGCACGATTGCACTCCCCGAGGAATTGGTTTAGTTGACCGCTTGCGTACCAATCCTAATTGGTTCTCAGATAGCAGCGCGATAATTATTGATATCGGATTGCTGCCCAGGCAAATTATTGCGGCTGGCGACAATATGTGTGTTCTCAGTTCTGAGAGTTCGGCACGAGATGCTGTACAATTGCCGCCAGCAATTCGCCAAGATTTATCCCCTGAAGAATTGGAGTGGTTGGAATTAGGTAATTATGTAGAATTGGAATCGTTTAGTGCTCAAAAACTGATTCAAATTTTGAATCGAGGAATTGCCGGCAGTCGAGATTTAGGCAGCGATGACAGCAGTTTGATTTTGCTAGGCGGTACGGATAGTTCTATTTATGTTGTTGACAGTTTTGGTTGAGGTTTGTAGGGAAACCGCATTGCCCATTGGTGTCAAAGCTGTTAGTCCCGCTAGTCCTCCCGCTTACCCGTCAGCCCGCCAGGGAATGAATTCCCTGTCTAATAGCTAAAGTCCTCTAAAAGAGGACTAATAGACATCTCCAATAATTATTGTGGAACAGGCAAGATGCCTGTTCCATACTGGCTTTTTTGGAGATGTCTAATGATTTCTCCAGTCCTCCTAAGAGGACTTTAGCTTTGAGGCAGGGAATTCATTCCCTGCCGGACTATATTTGATATTACTTATTACCTTGCAGCCAAATTTCTAAACTCGCCAACAGCCACAGTTTAACGCCGTAACGCCCCCAGGTATCTCCTTCATAGTCTAGCCATTGACATATCAAAGATTGGTTGAAATAAGGAGCGATCGCAGCTTTTTTCGACAGCAGCAAACCCTTAGCCTCTCGCTGCCAAAACTTCTTAAATCCCAACTGTACGGGAACCAGCATCCCGCTTTTTGGTCTGTCTAAAATTTGAGCGGGCAGAACGTTTGCAACCGCTTGTTTTAACACAGCTTTTTCCACAACTCCCGATAGTTTGTATTCCGGCGGAATCGTCATGCTCAAGTCAACTATTCGCTGGTCAAAAAGAGGCGATCGCCCGTGCAAGTCAGCAGCTTGAGTCAAGTTGTTGACTTTGGTCAAAATCTGGTCGGCTCCCTTAAATTTAATATTTAATGCCATTAATCGATTTAGATAACTGCCGCTGCTATTCAAATCCGCGCTAAATACCGAAGGTTCTGTTTTTACCGCCCCCCAAATTTCCGGTTTTAACAGTTGAGGCAAATCCGCAGCGCACTTTTGAAATGACATCAAATATGCTGGCAGCGCATCCAAATTAGTAAGAGAATTGTACAAGCTGTTAATTAGCATCGGTTGATTTTTAGGCCCGCCAAAACAGGGATCGCCGCCTTCGCCGTTGAGGACAATTTCGACAGATTCTCGCGCCAATTTTCCTAATAGCAAGTTTGGCACTGTCAGGGGGTCGCCGATCGGATCGTCTAAATAGCTCATCGTTTCTGGCAACTTTTCCCACATATCCCGAAAGCTAATTTCTAAAATGTGGTGTTTAGTTTGGCAGTGTTGGGCAACTAAACTGGAAAACTCTAATTCGTTGGCGCATTCTGCACCAAAATGAATTGAGTAAGTGTGAACTGGTCGATCGTGAAATTTAGCAGCTAAAGCGGCGATGCAGCTAGAGTCTAACCCGCCGGAAAGAAAGACGCCTACAGGTTGATTTGCAGGCAAATATTCTCGGACAATTTCATCTAAAAGAGAGCGCAATCTCGCGCCGTGCCATTCTAAAGATTGTTCGGCCTCGACAACTTGTTCTCGGAGTTCCCAGTAAGCGGAAATCGTCTCGTCAGGGAAGCTTAAAACGGTTCCTGGACGCAGTTCTCGCACTTCCTGCCAGAGGGTACGATCGCCCGGAACAAAGGAGCAGCAGAGGTAATCTCGCAGCGCTACGAGGTCGATCGCCCTTGAATGGTAGGGTGCGATCGCCCGCAGTTGAGGAGAAATCCAGCGAGTCGCGCCAACATCAGTGTAGTAAAGAGTGCGCGCACCCGCGCGATCGCGCGCCAGCCGCAAAACTTGCCTTTCTCTGTCCCAAACCGCGAACGCGAACATACCCGCCAGCATCGGCAAACATTCAACGCCCCAGCGTTCCCACAGTTGAGCGACTAATTGGCGATCGCACCCCTGCCAACTATTAGCAGAAATACCCAATCTTTCCAGCAATTCTAATCGGTTGCTCAGCCAAATATCGCCGACAACTGCAAATTTTTCTGAGGGACTTAGAATTATCTGAGCATTTTGGTTGGAGCCAATAATAGCAATTTGACCTTCTCGCCACGCTGTATTATCTTCGATGCTGTCTGTTTTCCCCCAAGCTATCCGCCAATTTGAGGCAAATTCAACCAGAGAATTTGGAGGTAGAGAGGATTTTTGTTTTTGGCTACCTCTGTAATTTAGGAAGGATTTTTTATGGCTCATTTTTGCCAACTCAATATAATTATAAATATTATTAACTATAACTTACATCTTGCACCATTCTCAAGAACGGGCAAGATGCCCGTTCCACAAAGAATGAGTGGGGTGGGCCGGAAAGCCCGCCCAGAAAAGGGTTTATCGCCCGCTAGCTAAAGCTTGACGCAATTTGCGATCGCGCTGCGATTTATCCCGAAGTTCAGGAGTTGCCATCCGCAACACAAAATCCAGCAGCCAAGGCGCAATTCGGTGACACCAAACTGCTAGATGACTTTGATATCCTACTAAGATTTCCGGCGCATCTTTGTGCAATCCCGCGACAAGTGCTAGGGCAACTTTTTCGGGAGTTGTGGGCACTACCCACCGGAATTGCTCCAAGTCTCGCACCATGTCGGTATCTGTTAGGGATGGGAGCAAAGCTGTGACTCGAACGTTGTACTGACTTAACTCGCTGCGTAAAGCTTGGGTGAATCCCAAAATCGCAAATTTGGTAGCAGAATAAGTCGCCATTGTCGGAGCGGCAATTTTTCCCATTAAGCTCGAAACGTTGACGATTGTTCCTTCTTTTTGAGTCGCCATTCGCCTCGCAATCAAGCGGGTAATTGTGTAAGTTCCGAGCAAATTTAAGGCGATTTCTTCCTCGATTAATGGCAGCGGGGAACGCAAGAATGATGCTTGGTGCGCGACACCCGCACAGTTGACTAGCAGGTGAATCGGGCCGCTATCTCGCCAAGCTTGGGCGATCGCAATATTCACCGCTACTGACTGAGTTAAATCCAAAGCTAACGGCACTACTTCTGTGCCAAAAAGATCGATTTCCTCTGCCAGTTCAATTAATTGCTTGCGGTTGCGCGCCACAATCAACAAGCGTTTGACTCCTTGTCTCGCTAATTCCAGGGCGATCGATCGCCCAATTCCGCGCGAAGCTCCTGTAACAAGAGCTGTTTTTCCTTGAAGTTGCATAGATTAAACCTTTTGGTTGATGCTCACCGCGGCACGGAGTTATGAGTTGTGAGTTGTGAATTATCAGTTATGAGTTGAATGTTTTGGCGGTAACAACTCATAATTCATAATTTTGGGAAAGGCTATCTTGTTCCGATAAGCCTAATTTATTCGTGGGGTTAACTCAAAACAAAAAACTTTTGAATCGCTAACGTGCGCGTGAGTTGAACTAAACTTTTAGTTTGCCAAGAATCAGTCAAATATCTGGTCATTTAACCTCATGCAAGCAGACCAGACAAACGTGAGATGAGAAAACCTAGTCGTGAATCATGGCAAAGCGGGCTTTATTACCGCTTTTTCTTCAGTCCGCAGAGGCGGACTTTGCCTGTGTAGTCGCGAATTTATTCGCCGGGGATTGGTTTCAGTCCGCAGAGGCGGACTTTGCCTGTGTAGCCGCGAATTTATTCGCCGGGAATATTCACCCCGAATTTGTCATTTTTCGGGGCTTAATTACCCCTCTTTTTTTAGTCCGCAGAGGCAGACGATATTCTGTGCAGCCGCGACTTAAAATCGCCGGGGATTCGTCCGAATTGGCACAGGATAATTGAGCAATGCAGATTATCAATTCCACACCTCCTAGATATAAGGATTTGCTCTCTACACACACCTTAACAACTAGGAGTTAAAGCGGCAACAATTTTTAATAAATCTTCCGCAACACTTCTTTACAATTTTCTCATACTGCCGATTTCCAAGTGCCGTGAAAGCCCAAAGGTATGACACTAGGCAATTCTAGCTGACAAATAGGAGCGCGATCTAGCCCTTCGCTGTCAAATATCCAGACTTCGCTGCTGTCAGAATTGCCGTCATAAATAACTGTGATTATCCAACCTTTTTCTGAGGAAATATCTGGAACGTAGATGGGCTCTGCGGGATAGCGATTTTCGCCCAAGTCGGCAATTGTGAGATTGCGGTTTTGCGTATCCAAACGGGCGATCGCACCGTAACGTTCCGCTACAATCTCAACGTCAGGCCGATACATTGCCAGATAAATATATCGCGAGTCTTGCCCTATTTCTGAAGCAGGTACCGTCGGAAATTCGCAAGGTTGATCCAACAATTCTTCGGCTGCTGTCACTTTGCCAGTTTGAGGATTGAGATGCACCCGCCACAGAGTCCCCTCCGCATCGGTGCGAGTTTCACCCGCCGCTACTTCTTTCAGGCGCTGATTAGTTTGAAAGTCAGCGAAGCGCACAAAATCTACAGCCACCGAACCATCTTCCTTGACAAAACCGTTAGCAAAATGCCACTGAAACCAAGAATTGGTTTCGCCGCGACTAACTAAAGAGAGAGTTTCCGAGTCAACAACTAATATCTGCGTTCCTAACTCGGGTTTCCATTCCAAAGAGTCGCTGTAACTGCTAATTCCAGCTAACACAGGCAAAAATTTTACTCGTACTGGCGGCACAAAAAATATTAGATACTTTCCAGCCAGAACAAAATCGTGGAGCATCGGAGGGCCATCTAAAGCAACAGTTGCTTGTTGCACAATTTTGCCTGTAGGATCGCTTTTATACAGATTCAACTTTGTACTGGCACCATGTGTAATTCCAAAGTTAAAAATATTGCCAGTAATCGGGTCGCGCTTGCAGTGAGCGGAATAAGAAGATCCACTTTGTAAACTTCCTAAATCGTCCGTTCCCTGAGTTTCCAGAGTTTGCAAATCGAGGCTGTGAGGCAAGCCGCCTTCCCACAAAGCTAAAAGGCGATCGGGCAAAGCTAAAACTGAAGTATTGGCGGCATTTTTAACAGATTTAGTCCACCGCAACCACACAGGCACCGGTGCTGTCATGCCATAATTACTGTAGAGAAATTTATCAGATTTTTCCTCAGCTTGATATCCCGCTGTTTCCACGTAGCGATAAACAGCCGCAGCACCCGCATCGGTAAAATGTACTGCCAAAATTGCACCGTCGCCGTCAAACCAGTGTCCCGCATTCATGCCGCCGCGTTGCAAACGTGCGGGCCCGTTGCGGTAGAGAGTTCCCCGCAATCCTGCGGGAATTTTACCGCTTTTAACCAATAGCTGAGTCAGCGGAAATTCCGCAGCCGGACGGGCTAAAGCTTGAGCCCAGGATTTTTTAGCTGAGATTTTAGTGTCTGTTTTCATTGGAAACTCGCAATTTTTAACTGATGTTACAGATATTTTGCTATACAATTATAGCAAAAACCATCTATAACAGTTCTCGCGTGAGCCATTCATCAATGAATTAACAATTGCTCAATCCCCCAATCTAAAATCTAAAATCTAAAATCTAAAATCTCAACCTGTACCTCACTTAATCGAACAAGGGTATAACACCTATGACTCTCCGCCGCCGTGTTCTGCTCAGAACTTTTGGGTTTACTGCTATTGGTACTCAGCTTTTGCCTATCGCCCAAACCAACCTATCTCCCAAAACTGCGATCGTTAAGCCGCGCCGCCTGCAAGTCGGCGATACTGTAGCTTTAATCAATCCTGCCGCTTTCAACTACGAAAAAGAAGTGCAGCCATTTTTTAAAGTTCTGGATAACCTGGGTTTAAAAGTTAAATTGGGAGAGCATTTTTACGACCGCTACGGCTATTTAGCCGGCCAGGATGCCGATCGCGCCGCCGATGTCAACGCAGCCTTTGCCGATGACTCAGTGCGAGCTATTTTTACGGGGATGGGCGGCTGGGGCTGCGGTCGGATCTTGCCGCTCTTGGATTACAATATTATCCGCAACAATCCCAAAATTATTATGGGATTCAGCGATATTACGGCGCTGTTATTGGCGATTTATGCTAAAACTAATAGAGTTACTTTTCACGGCCCTTTAGGTGCGTCAACTTGGAGCCCCTTTACAGTGGATTACGTCAAGAAAGTTTTGTTTGAGGGCGGCTCTGTGACGATGCAAAACTCCCAAAGCGTGCAATTTGAAACAATCGGGCGCGGCACAGCTAGGGGAAAACTAATCGGCGGCAATTTATCAGTAATCGCAGCAATGGTGGGTTCGGCTTATTTGCCGGAGTGGGAAAACAGTATTTTGTTTGTTGAGGAAGTTGGGGAAGAGGTTTATCGCATCGATAGAATGTTGACGCAGCTCAAATTAGCGGGCATTCTCGATAAAATATCAGGTTTTATTTTCGGACAGTGTACCAAGTGCGAAGCTGAAAAACCGCAAGAGTCCCTAACCTTACCTCAAGTCTTGTCCGACCACATTCGCCCTTTGAAGATTCCTGCGTGGTACGGTTCAATGGTGGGACACATCCGGGAGCAGTTCACTTTGCCGATCGGTCTAGAAGTTGAAATTGACGCAGACTCTGGTACAATCAAACTGTTAGAATCCGCTGTCAATTAAGTCTTGAACTCTTCTGGATATTACCGAGGCAGAGCCTCTGGATCTGCGTTCCCCGGCAGAGCCAGGGAACGAGAAATAAATTTAAACACAAAATCTGAAATATCGTGAAAAAAACCGCACAATTAATTAAACCCTTAACAGTAATAATTTTGACAATAATTTGCCTGTTGCCGCTCAATGCCTGTGCAGCAGCAAGTAAAACCGCCAGCAGCGACACCATTTATCAGCAGCGAACCGTCCACAATCCCGACGGCACCGGCAAATTTTACATGGGTCGAGAAATTGCCCAAGTCATGGGATATCAAGGTGCGGGTTGGCTGGAAAGACCGTCTCGCGGCATGGAAGAAAAATCAGCTCGATTAGTGAACAATCTCGATTTAAAACCAACCGATATTGTCGCCGACATTGGAGCAGGAACGGGATATTTGAGCTTTCGCATCGCTCCCTTAGTTCCACAAGGAAAGGTTTTAGCAGTTGACGTGCAGCCGGAAATGATCGATTTTATTAAATTGAATAAACAAGAAAAAAATATTGCTAACGTTGAGCCAGTTTTGGGAAGTATCGACAATCCGAATTTGCCGGAAAACAGCGTAGATTTAGTGGTGATGGTGGATGCTTATCACGAATTTGCATATCCCAGAGAAATGATGCAAGGAATTGTGAAAGCACTCAAACCGGGAGGCCGCACGGTATCGATCGAGTATCGGGGCGAAAACCCGATGATTCCCATTAAAGGTTTGCACAAAATGACGCAGAAGCATGTGAAAAAAGAAATGGCAGCCGTCGGTTTAGTATGGAAAGAGACAAAAGATATGTTGCCCCAGCAGCATTTGATGGTGTTTGAGAAAAAATCTCAAATTTAGCAGCCAAACAGAGCGATTGCTTACCATTTTTTATCATTTTTGTCAAGGTACAAAAGACTTATTTGCGTGTACGGGCGATCGCTCAGTCAAACATACTAAGCCTTAAGTAACCCTTAAGATAGACATTTTACTAAAAATACCATTTACAATTAAAACTTGATAACCCAGAGGCGCTTCTTTCATTTTTCAAGCGAAGAAGTGTCGCTATTAAGAAGTACCAGCGTGAACATTCCAAGTTCCATCCTCACCATGCTCGCCGGCATCGGAGTGACTCTGATCAGTCTCTGGTACGGGCAGAATCACGGTTTGATGCCGATCGCCGCCTCTGACGAAGCATCCGACATAGACGCACTTTTCAATACAATGATGACCATTTCCACTGGACTATTTATCATGGTCCAAGGAATTCTCATCGTTGCTGCAATTAAATATCGCCGTCGTCAAGGAGACAACACAGATGGCCCGCCTTGGCATGACAACTTTCCCTTAGAAATTCTTTGGACAGCCGTGCCGGCGGTGATTATTTTAGGAATCGGAGTCTACAGTTTTGAGATTTACAACTCAATGGGAGGCCTCGATCCGATGGGAAATCACGACCACGGAACCATGCAAGCGCACTCTAAAATGCGGGGAAGTGCGATCGCCGCCACACTCTCAGACATGGGTCAAAACACCCCACAAATTCCATCTAGAAAACTTGTTGCTCTAGGCGTCGGCGCTTCCCCAGAAAACGAAGACAAACCAGCAGACTTAGTTGTAAATGTCATGGGTTTGCAGTACGCCTGGATTTTTAGCTATCCAGAAAGCGGCGTTAGTTCCGGCGAACTGCATATGCCAGCAAACCGCGACGTACAGCTAAATATCTCAGCTCAAGACGTTCTGCACGCATTTTGGCTGCCGGAATTTCGCCTCAAACAAGATGCAATTCCCGGGCGGCCGAGCGAACTGAGATTTACACCAACTAAAGCCGGCGAATACCGGGTTGTTTGTGCTGAATTGTGCGGCGCTTATCACGGAGCGATGAAAGCTGTAGCAGTCGTTCACACGCCCGAAGAATTCGACAGTTGGCTGCAAGAACAGCAAGTTGCTAGCAGTCAAAACTTAGACCAAGCAGTTGCAGTCAACCCCGGGGAATTGTCAGACGGGGAATTTTTGGCTCCCTACGTCAGGGAAATAAAAATTAATTCCGAAACCCTCGAACAACTTCACCCAACTCATCACTAAAAATAGTCATTAGTTCCGGCCACTGGGTATTTTATCCTCAGCTAATAACTAATGACTAATAACTAATGACTAATAACTATGACACAAGCACAGTTCCAAGAAAGTGCCAACACTGAGGCTCGCGGAACAGCGCCCGCCGATAGACATTGGCGCGACTACTTCACTTTTAATACCGACCACAAAGTCATCGGTATTCAATACCTGGTAACAACTTTTATTTTCTATTTAATCGGCGGGGTGATGGCAACTTTGGTGCGAACAGAACTCGCCACCCCCGACTCCGATTTTGTCACCCCCGAACTCTACAACAGTTTATTTACTGTTCACGCGACGGTGATGATCTTCCTGTGGATTGTGCCTGCGGGAGCCGGATTTGCTAACTTTTTGATCCCCTTAATGATTGGGGCAAAAGACATGGCATTTCCCAGGCTGAATGCGATCGCCTTTTGGCTGATTCCCGTAGGCGGCGTGTTGCTGCTGAGCAGTTTTTTGGTAGGAGCTCCGCAGGCGGGTTGGACTTCCTATCCGCCTTTGAGCTTAGTTACTGCTCAAGCCGGGGAAGAAATTTGGATTCTCAGCGTCTTAATACTAGGAACTTCTTCGATTTTGGGGGCGGTAAATTTTGCCATTACCATTTTCACGATGCGGGTTCCGAGCATGAGTCTCAATGAAATGCCTTTGTTTTGCTGGGCGATGATTGCGACTGCAGCGCTGACTTTGATTGCGACTCCAGTCTTAGCCGCCGCTTTGATTTTGCTGTCGTTTGACTTGTTAGCGGGGACGGCATTTTTTAACCCGACCGGGAACGGCGATCCGATCGTCTACCAGCATTTATTCTGGTTTTATTCGCACCCGGCAGTTTACATTATGATTATGCCCTTTTTCGGGGTGATTTCAGAAGTTTTGCCGGTGCATTCCCGCAAGCCAATTTTCGGTTATTTGGCGATCGCCTATTCCAGTCTCGCAATCAGCTTTTTGGGCTTGATCGTGTGGGCGCACCATATGTTTACCAGCGGCACTCCCGGCTGGCTGCGGATGTTTTTTATGATCACGACTATGATCATCGCCGTACCAACTGGGATTAAAATATTTAGCTGGTTGGCAACTATTTGGGGAGGAAAACTCCGGCTTGTCAGCGCCATGCTATTTGGGATGGGTTTTATCTCAACATTTGTGCTCGGCGGCATCACCGGGATCATGGTGGCTTCCGTACCTTTCGACATTCACGTTCACGACACTTATTTTGTCGTCGCTCACCTGCACTACGTGCTGTTTGGCGGCTCAGTGTTTGGAATTTACGCTGCTTTTTACCACTGGTTCCCCAAAATGACGGGGCGGATGATTAATGAATTTTGGGGTAGAGTTCACTTTGTTTTAACCTATGTTGGCTTTACTGTAACTTTCCTGCCGATGCACGCTTTGGGGATGCAAGGAATGCCCCGGCGGGTGGCAATGTACGACCCAAAATTTACCACAATTAATGTCATTTGTACTGTCGGTGCTTATATGCTGGCAGTGTCTACAATCCCCTTTATCATTAATGTGATTTGGAGCTGGAGGTACGGCCCGAAAGCAGGTGACAATCCTTGGCAAGCTTTGAGTTTGGAATGGATGACGACTTCGCCGCCCCCGATCGAAAATTTTGAAGGAGTGCCGGTATTGGCAACGGGGCCTTACGATTACGGCATGGAAAAAATTCAGCGGACAGGGGAACGTCTCAGACTCAAGCTGAGGGAAAATGCCACCCGCAACGCCCAGAAAACAGGTATTCCTATTGCGGAGGCTCAAGCTTCAACTTTCTTGGGCAGTACTGCAACTTTGGTCGCTCCTGAATCTGAGATAGATGTTGATTCTCCTGCTGATGAAAGTCAAGATGGCGAATAGTTATTAGTCATCAGTCATTAGTCATCAGTCATCAGTCATCAGTCATCAGTTATTAGTTATTGCACGTTACAATATGAGAACTTTTGACTGATGACTTTTGACAGCAACAGCACACCCGCAATGTAGGGATAAATTTTTTCCCCTCTTCCCTCTTCCTTCTTCCTTCTTCCTTCTTCCCTCTTCCTTCTTCCCTCTTCCTTCTTCCTTCCCATTACCAACTAGCAATTTATTATGCAAATTCCAGCGATCGATCCGGCAAAAACAGCCCTGAATTACCACCACAATGCCGAGGTAGAAGCACACGGCGAAGAGCATCCCGACCACCGAATGTTAGGGGTAATTGTGTTCCTGTGCGCTGAAGGCATGATATTTTTCGGTATGTTTGCCGCGTATTTGATTTATCGGGCGATGGCCCCCGTGTGGCCTCCTGAAGGTACGCCGGCGCGAGAGTTATTGCTGCCGGGAATTAATACGGTAATTCTGATTGCTAGCAGTTTTGTGATTCACAATGCTGATACAGCAATCAAAAAAAATGATGCCGCAGGAATGCGGAATTGGCTGCTCGTAACTATTGCTATGGGCGCAGTTTTCTTGTTCGGTCAGGTTTACGAATACACTCATTTAGAGTTTGGCTTGACGACGAATTTGTATGCCAGTTGCTTTTACGTTTTGACTGCTTTTCACGGCTTGCACGTTACGTTGGGAGTGCTGCTGATGGTGGCGGTGGTGTGGCGATCGCGCGCGCAAGGTCACTATTCTAGCGAGCACCACTTCGGAATCGAAGCGACTGAGATTTACTGGCACTTTGTGGATGTGATTTGGATTGTCTTGTTTTTGTTGCTGTATATTTTGTGATCCCAGAGGCTTGTGGACCTCTGCCGCAAGAGATTTGTATGACCCCCAATTGGGGGTTTTTTATTGTTTGGGCTGCTGGCTACCGTGCAGGTTCGCCAACTGTTTGCGGCGGCCGTCAACTTTTGGTTACACTATAATAGGAGTAAGTTGGCGAATCAATTCCTCGATCGGCTATAAGTAAATCCCCCTAATTAAACGTAAAATACGGATGACTAAAAAGCTGGCTGCAATATGTCTTCTTCCTTCTTCCAACTTCGGTCTTCCAACTTCGGTCTACTTAGCCAGCGCGGCAGGCAAAATCTCTCGCAGTTTAATGTTCTATTTGCCCAGTAGTGTCTAATATTGTGAATCAGCAACTAAACCCAGAATTTGAGCGTTGGGCTAGAGAACACAATCAAGGTAATCTAAATTCACCTACTACTCGCCAGCTTTACGAAAATCGCCAAATATCTGTAGAGGAATATATTGGCAAATTCCGCAAAGGTGGAATTAGTGAAGTCTTGCCTGCAGAGGCCAAAACTATGTCGGTTGAAAATGCTTTAAAAGCAGGGATAGTCGGGGGTAAAAATCTGCGGAAGTTACTAACAGATAATCGCGATAAGTTCCAAAAATGAGGTGATATTGTGAATCAGCAAACTGCATCAAAAAATGATATTACTGAAACTCTCAGGCAAATGCTTAGAAGTAAGATTTTCAAAGCGATTGAAACTAATCGCGCTGAAACTTGTTTGTGCACTTTGTCTTTTCAAAGCACTGTTTGTCCCGAGAGGCACGTTTGGATTGATACAGATTTGGACGGAATAGGAATTGATTTAGAAGATTGGAAGATCGAAGGCGAATGGGACAATGCAGTGGCGCGCATCCGCGTAGACTCTCTTGAAGATGCGGTAGAAATTGTCCAAACATGGCTTTATGGCGGCAATTTGGATAACTACTCGAACGTCAATCGAGAATATGAAATGGTTTTTAAAACGCCTATAAAACAGCATTGAGAAAATTATGCAGTGCGAATTGTGCGATCGACAAATGGAAGCATTAACCGCCCATCACCTCATCCCCAAACAAAACACTAAGCGGAAAAACGAAGATCCCAGCCCGACGATCGACATTTGCTCAGCCTGTCACCGCCAGATTCACTCTCTATTTGACAACAAACACCTCGCCCAAGAGCTCAACACCCTGGAAAAGCTCAAAAATGACCCTGAACTCCAGAAATTTGTCTCTTGGATTAAGAAACAAAAAACCGACAAACGCATTCAAGTACGCGGCAAAAAAGCTTGAGCGCAATGCCCGAGCTCAGATATATAGTCCTGAATGCAGTTACTCTCTGAAACCCGGTTATTCATAAATTTTTCGTTTTCCAAACCAAAATTTTGCATAGCAACCCGGTTTGTTTGCGTAAATCCTAGTATAGTGATTTACTTATTAGTAACAAGCTGCCAACTATTATCATGAACCTCACCTCCCTCGAACTCGCAAAAGACCGAGCGCGCATCTTCAAAAACTACCTCCAAATGGAAATAGATGCCCAAGCTAACATCAACAAACTAGCTTTTTTAGACCGGGGCATTGAAAAATCCCCTTACCAACAACAAATTAAAAACTATCCCGATTATCTCAAACAGAAACCCGACGGCTTAAAAGTAATTAGCTATATTCCCGGACCCAATAATCCCCTCAAACTTACCCCCTTTCCCAGCCTGGGAGAACTACCTCAAATTAACTCTCAAGCTTTAAGTTTTCTCCACGAAGAAATCAAACAAGCCTGCGTTTGCATTGGTAGTTTTGTAGACGGCAAAATTCAGGCGCAGTGGCTGGGAAAAAACGCACTTACCAAAGCTGAGCAGTGGAGTGCTACTAAAATTATCCCGCTCCTTAATATCGTCAGTCAAGTAAATAGCAAATATCCCGACTGCGACATTGACAACTGCGTTGTTAGAGATGGCAACGGGCAAAAACAAGATTTTTACTTTTACGATGTAGCAAAAGACATGATTAGCTATGCCTCAAATATAGCAAGTTCAAATTCTTTAGCTGCGATGTTCAAACGCTTCGATACTCGCACAGGACTAGAGCAATGGCTGAAGAGCGCTACTGGCAATAACGATTTAATTTTTCGCGGCGATTACGGCGAAATCCCTTATCTCAACAACCCAAAAATATTCGATCTCAGCAAAAAACAAGTGCTGCTAAGTGCCGCAGTAAACAGCACCCAACAAAGTAATTCCGTATCTGCTTATGACTTGACCAGGCTAATTTCCATGTTAGGATGGCACTTCCACATCGAACAGCGATCGCGCATGAAAGCATCTCAGTGGAACAGCTTAGAAAGCATTGTCCGAGCAATGGGACATGACACCGCTCGATATGCGGACGTAGCAATTAAAACTTTGGGGATGGATAGCCTCATCACTTCTCCAGTAATTATCTCAAAATTGGGTTACGGATTGAGCTCGATCCGGGGAACCCTAGAAACAGTTTATGTGGCTTTAGTCCGGTTTGTTGACGAACGGCCCAAGGCGGCGGGAAAGCCGGCAAAACTCAGAACTTTAGCGATGACTTTGCGGGCAGAAAAAGTTTTAGACGGTTCCAGCAGTGTCGATCGCAAAGCGATAGAACTCGACGCCAGAGTCGCCGCCGAAGTCACGGAAATTCTGCGCCGGTTGTTTGCGGAAGAATTTTAAAGGCGGGCGATCGACTAATGAGAAAGTCGGTGAAACTTGCGGTAAAGCATCCTCTCTACCGGCTTTCCTCCCCCCAAATGTTGCTCAGTTATTGCCGCAACTTCCTCCTGGCAAACACCGCTGTACCAAACCTCTTCTGGCAGCACCAACACCATCGGCCCGTTGCCGCACTGTCCCAAACAACTGCTAGCAACAACTTCGACTTCTGAGGGCGACAATTTCTGAAACGCTGCCAGTATCTTTGCTGCACTTTGCTTGCGACAAGTGCGGTTTTGGCAAACAAGAACTCGCCTCGAAGATTCGATGATTTTCATGTTTTTTTACTTGACATTATGCTAGATATATGCTATTTTTTTATCATGGGAATAGGTGCGCGCATATATGCCCAGATTTGATATATAGCCTTTCTCAGGTAGATGAGGTATGAGTATTAATTGGTAATGGAAGTTCTTAGGTGCTTACCTCACTTAACTACATAAGCACAATTAAGAGGGCTAAAGCCCAACTACGTACCTCACTTACTTGAGAACCGCTATATGCCCAAATTTTAAGGTGCGCCGCAACGCACCCTACGATTAATCTGGTGACAGACCTTTGGAAGCTAACCATTGTCGATCGAACAAACGCGACTGATACCGAGCCCCGCCGTCGCAGAGTACCGTAACAATCGTATGTCCAGGCCCCATTTGCTTCGCTAAAGCCACCGCCGCCCCCACATTAATCCCCACAGAACCGCCCATAAACAGCCCTTCTTTTCTCAGCAGTTGGTAAATCACCCGGACAGCTTCAGTATCGTCAATTTGAATGGCGTCGTCTACCGGGGCATTCTCCATATTTGCAGTGACGCGGGTGGTGCCAATTCCCTCAGTAATCGAACTACCTTCAGTCTTAATTTCCCCAGTTTTGAAATAACTGTAAAGACCGCTGCCCATCGGGTCGGCCAAGACAATTTTAACAGCAGGATTTTTTTCTTTCAAAAACATTCCTACGCCAGCAAAAGTCCCGCCCGTACCCGTTGCGGCTACCCAAGCATCAATTTTCCCGTTTGTTTGTTCCCAAATTTCCGGGCCAGTTGTCTCGTAATGAGCTCGGCGATTGGCTAAATTGTCAAACTGATTTGCCCAGACTGCATTCTCCATTTCCGCAGCCAATCTTCCCGACAATTTGACATAATTATTTGGGTCTTTGTAAGGAACAGCGGGAACAGTCCGAACTTCAGCGCCCAAGGTTTTCAAAGCATCGATTTTTTCTTGAGATTGGTTATCGGGAATCACGATCAAACATTTGTAACCTTTAGCGTTGCAAATGTGCGCCAAACCTATGCCAGTATTGCCGGCAGTGCCTTCAACAACGGTGCCGCCCGGTTTTAGCAAGCCTTTTTCTTCTGCATCTTTGATGATGTATAAAGCAGCCCGGTCTTTTACAGAACCGCCGGGATTGAGAAACTCTGCTTTACCGAGAATTTCGCAGCCCGTTTCATCGCTGAAGCTGTTTAACCGAATTAGTGGTGTGTTGCCGATTGTGCCTACAAAGCCGTTTTTAATATCCATATTTTTTGCGTGTTTGCATCCTATTATTAATTTTTACAATAAGTTGATATTTATTGCTACCAGTTTTACCAAATCTTGCTCATATTGAGTACGAATCCGGGCAAAACGGGGTCGCCGCTAACTGTAGCCGGATTCTCCAAACATTCCTCTGGTAAACCCGGACGATAAATGTAAACTCTGCGATTTTTGCGGTCAATCAACCATCCTAACTGCACTCCTGGTTCTCTCATATATTCTTGCATTTTTTCTTGCAAGGGCTTGAGATTGTCAGAAGCAGACCTCAGTTCTACTACAAAATCCGGGCAAATCGGGGCAAATTTTTGCTTTTGTTCTGGTGACAAAGCATTCCATCTTTCCAATTTTATCCAAGCAGCATCCGGCGACTTTTGTGCACCTGTTGACAGAGTAAATCCCGTACTCGAAGTAAACGCTAAACCAGTACCATTTTGTTCTGCCCAAACCCACAACGGCCCAAATATATTACCTTCTCGGTTTCCCGTCTCCGAACCAGTAGGCGGCATAATTAGCAATTCTCCCTGCTGGCTGCGTTCAATTCGTAACTCACTATTGATTTGACAGAACTCGAAAAACTCGTCGTCTGTCATTTGCAATTTGGGCGGTATTCGCAACACAATTGTTGATGTCAACATAATTGATTTCCTCGATCGTTGCTACTATACTAAACTTACCAAATCCTGCTCATATTGAGTACGAATCCCGGCAAAACGGGGTCGCCACTGACTGTCGCGGGATTCTCCAAACATTCTTCTGGCAAACCGGGACGGTAAATGTAAACTCTGCGATTTTTGCGGTCAATTAACCAGCCTAACTGCACTCCGGGTTCTCTCATATATTCTTGCATTTTTTCTTCCAAGGGCTTTAAGTCCTCAAAATCGGGTCTGAGTTCAACTACAAAGTCAGGGCAAATTGGTGCAAATTTTTCTGCCTGTGCTTTTGATAAAGCATTCCACCTTTCCAGTTTAATCCAGGAAGCATCAGGCGATCGCACGGAGCCGATCGATAAAGTAAATCCCGTACAAGAAGCAAAAGCAATGCCAGTTCCATCTCCCTTTGTCCAAATTCCCAATTCTCCAGTTAAAATAGCATTGCGGTTGCTGCTGATTCCCCCAACGAGAGTCAATAATAGTATTTCTCCCTGCTGGCTGCGTTCAATTCGCAAGTTGCGATTTAATTGACAGAACTCGAAAAACTCGTCGTCTGTCATTTGCAATTCTGGCGGCATTCGCAATACGATCGGAGATGACAGCATTTTGCCTTTCCTGAAATCTAAAGTCTCAAACAAGATTGCATAATTTCTCTGTTGGTAGTGAGGACTTCAGTCCTCAAAAAAGAGGGAAGGACTGAAGTCCTGACTGCAAACATTGCGTAAATTTAACCTATTTATTCGGCTGAGGAGTCATCCGCAAATAAGGCTTAATCGGCGTGTAGCCTTTGGGAAATTTCTCTGCTAACTCTGCGGGGTCGGTAATCGAAGGTACGATTACGCAATCGTCGCCATCTTTCCAATCAACCGGAGTCGCAACGCTGTATTTGTCGGTAAGTTGCAAGGAATCAATTACTCGCAAAATCTCATTAAAATTCCGACCAGTGCTCGCCGGATAAGTAATGCTTAAACGCAGTTTCTTTTCCGGGTCAATCACAAAAACTGTGCGGATTGTTAAGTTGTTCAGCGAGTTGGGATGGATCATGTCGTAAATGTCGGAGACTTTACGATCGCCATCTGCTAAAATCGGATAATTGAGGGTGACATTTTGCGTTTCCTCAATGTCTTTAATCCAGCCCATGTGAGAATCCACATCATCGACGCTGAGGGCAATGGTTTTGACGCCCCGCTTTTCAAATTCAGACTTGAGACGGGCCACTGCACCGAGTTCTGTGGTACACACTGGAGTATAGTCTTTCGGGTGCGAAAACAACACTACCCAGCTATCGCCGGCCCAGTCGTAGAAATTGATTTCCCCTTCAGACGAAGCTTGGGTAAAGTTGGGAACTGTATCGCCTAATCGCAGAGTCATAACTGATTTCCTCTAATTTTATTTAAGGACTGTTCCTTATCATGCCATAATTGCCCGGTTTCTCGATCGAGCTGTAAAGGATTCTAAACTTTTTGGTCGATCGATCGCCAATTCCACTACTGTAAGGTATTGTGTGGCTTCTAACGCTGAATTTGATTGCTATGCTTTACTTTTTGCTTAAGGCAATACAGCCTGTTTTAGTCCCGCTGTGTTTTGTCTCCGCCTGGGGTTTAGTTTTTTTGCTCTTTTCGAGTATCGGGCGCACTGTCGCCGACTCCATGCGCCGAGCTCAGCGGATGCACCAAATCCCTTGTGCTAACTGCGTATTTTTCACCGGCGACTACCACCTCAAGTGTCCCGTTCAGCCTACAATAGCTTTATCTGAAGATGCGATCGACTGTCCTGATTATCGATCGCATTCGGGAACTTACGGTTAAAAAATTCTGCCGGATTTTTATATATTTCTTAACATCTCTCGCTCTTTCAATTAAACTTAACTTATGGTAAAGAGATTTTCAGGAGTGTGGAAAGAATGCTAATTCAAAAGCTAAATGCCTGCGAGGAGTTTATTGCTGGCGACGGTACTCAACTGCGAGAATTGCTGCATCCAGACAAACAAGCTGTCGAGTTGCGTTACAGTTTAGCGCACGCCGCTTTGCCAGCGGGACAAACTTCTGCGCTGCACTCCCTGACAACTTCTGAAGTTTACTACATCCTCAGCGGCGTTGGAGAAATGCACATCGACGGCGAAAATCAATTTGTGGAAGCCGGAGATGCAGTTTACATTCCCCCAAACGCCAAGCAGTTTATTTACAACTGCGGCACAGAGCCGCTAATATTTATTTGTATTGTCGATCCCGCGTGGCGAAAGGAAGACGAGACAATTTTCCAGTAATTTTCTAGTTTTTATCCTTTTACGATCGTTACCCGGCTCTGCCCGGTAACGCATATCTAGAGGCTCTGCCTCTACTGAAACAAACATCACAAACCGAAAATCTCTTTTAACAACAACAGCACCCAGCCATATGTACCGAGTGAATTCCTCTTTTTTCAACTTCGATGCGGAGTTGCAATAATCCTCGGATTCAGTTGCATTGCTCCCCTCTAATTAGTTGAGGAAGTATCAGCTTTGTTTGTGGGTGCTGCTATTGGTTTTTAATGAGACAGATGTGAGATTAAACAGCGTTTTACTCCTTATATTCTATGTTGAACTTCGCTGTGGTATCTGGATTTGGTATCTGTCAGAGAAGCTTTTTGTTCGCTTCATATTATTAATTTAGCACCTTCTTCTAGAAGCACAAGTACCTGCAACTAAACTTTACATTTTTAGCAGGAACTGCGGATAATTATGAAGTTAAATCAAGCATCGAGCTTTCTAGCTGCTCAGCTAAAATAGTAGAGTTCGGCTGTGCTTGCTGCTGCGATAAACAGGCATAATATTTGTATGAAAAGAACCAAACTCATCAAACTGTGCGCCTTATCGATCGGCATCTTTCTGCTGTGCAGCAGTGCAGCGGCTGCTTCAACGACGGCGAACCCTCAACCTCAGCAAACTTATACTAACCAAGAGATTCTGCAACAGTTGGTGAAGGCAAAAGTCGTGTATCTGGGAGAAACCCACGATAGCGCGGAAGACCACCAAACTCAACTGACGATTATCCGAGAAATGCAGCGGCAAAATCGAAAAATTGCGATCGCCCTAGAAATGTTTCAGCGTCCCTTTCAAAGTGCGATCGACAACTACTTAGCAGGTAAACTGACTGAACAGCAATTAATCGAGCAAACAGAGTACGATCGCAGGTGGCGTTTTCCCTGGGAATATTACGCCCCCATTTTGCGGTTTGCCAAAGAAAATCAACTACCAGTCATCGCCTTAAATACACCATCCGAAGTAACGAGAAAAGTTGCCAGTCAAGGTTTAGAAAGCCTCACTGCAGAGGAAAAAAAGTACATTCCCCCAATATCCGAAATTCGCACCGACAACGCCGAATACCGGCAACTGCTGCTAGAAGTTTTCCAGCAACACCAAAAGGCAGGACAGGGAAATAGTACGGCTTTTGAAAGATTTTTGCAAGCCCAAGTTTTGTGGGACGAAACTATGGCGGAAAAAATAGCTGAATTTGTCAAAGCCAACCCCGACTATCAAGTTGTGGTGTTGGCGGGAAAAGGGCATATTATTTACGGTTACGGCATTCCCAGTCGCGTCGAGAGGCGTTTGGGAGTCGGGAATGTAAAAGTGCGATCGATCTTATTCAATTCCAGTGAAAATCTTCCTTTGTCGGCAGATAAACCCATTGCTGACTTTGTTTGGAATCACTCGGAATAGTATAATTTTACTCGGAAGCAATAATCAGGAAAAAATCAATGACAAACCGACCAAAAATACTTGCATTTGCCGGAAGTACCCGCGAAGCATCCTACAACAAACTGCTGGTAAAAGTTGCGGCGGCTGGGGCTACGGCGGCGGGTGCAGAAGTTACTTATGTAGATTTGCGCGATTTGCCGCTGCCGCTATTTGACGAAGATTTGGAAGCAAAAGAGGGAATGCCAGAAAATGCCCGGAAATTGAAGGAATTGATGGTAGCGCATGACGGGTTTTTGATAGCTTCTCCTGAGTATAACAGTTCAATTACGCCTGTGTTGAAAAATGCGATCGATTGGGTATCGCGCCCAGCACCGGGTGAACCGGGATTGGTGGCATTTACTGGCAAAGTAGCGGTAATTATGAGTGCTTCCCCAGGCGGAATCGGCGGCTTGCGGGGATTGGTTCATTTGCGATCTATCCTGGGGAATATTAACGTATTGGTACTTCCGGATCAGAAAGCAGTTCCCCAAGCTTTTGAAGCATTTAATGCTGACGGTACGATGAAAGATCCCAAACAGCAGGACTCTGTTGAAAATCTCGGTGCTAAGTTGTCTAATGTGCTGTCGAAATTAATCGCATGAGGCAATAAATTGATTTTGCAGTAGGGACACAGCAATGTTGTGTCCCTAATCCTAGTATCTGTTATTTCGCTGGCTGCATCAAGTGCGATCGCCTCGCAAAAAAATTGCTACGATCGTAGTCGATCGCCTGTTATTCTCACCCCCAAATTAACATGACATTCACCGGAGATCCCGACTCAGCACCTGCTTTGCCGACAGCAGCAGAAGCAGCGGTTGCCAAAACCAGCAGCCGCGCTTTAGAATCGCACTTGCAAAATCATCCGTCTGGCGAATCCCTCAAATTGATATTAAACGAAAAAGAGGGAAAGACAATTGACATACCTGCGGCTGCATTGCCACTGCTATTAGCGATTTTGCAACAGACAAGCAGCGGCAATACTGTCAAGCTAACTCCAATTACTAAAGAACTTCATATTTATCAAGCAGCAGACATTCTGGGAGTTTCCGATAAATATATGCGGGAGTTGCTGGATGCGGGAAAAATTCCTTACAAGACAGTCAGGAACAGTCGCCGGATACGTTACGAAGATTTAATGGATTATAAGAAACAAAGTTACGAAGAAAGCAGTAAAATTATGGATATGCTTGTAGATGAATCAGAAGCACTCGGTTTGTACCATTAAAACATGGCAATTTTAACTGTTGTTTACGATGCTAATGTTTTGTATTCGGCATCTCTTCGTGACTTATTTGTAGAGTTGGCAACTACCGACATAGTTGAGGCACGTTGGACTGAAGAAATTCACGACGAGTGGATGAGAAATGTACTTATAAACCGTCCCGATATAAGATTTGAACAGCTTTCCCGAACCAAAAGATTAATGAATGCAAGTGTTGAAAATTGCTTGGTGCAAGGCTATGAGACAATTATACAAGAGTTAGAACTTCCCGATCCGGGCGATCGCCATGTCCTCGCTGCTGCAATTCACTCTCGTTCTAAGGAATGAGAATTAAATAACTTGCATTTTTTGTAGGTTGGGCCCGTGGAACGAAACCCAACCCCACGCTTGATTGTTGGGCGGAGTGAAACGGAGGGTTCGTGCCACGGGCCCAACCTACGGAAGTTATTTAATCCACGATCCTAAGTTTATTATTACTTTCAATGTCAGAGATTTTCCTGAAGAAGCTCTTGCACCTTACGACATTTTAGCGCAGCATCCAGATGATTTTATTTTAGACTTGCTTGACCTCAACTGGCAAACAGTATGCAAAGCTGCCGAGAAACAAAGAATCCGGCTCAAGAATCCGCCAAAAACGCCTGACGAGTATTTGGAAACGCTGGTAGAATTGGGACTGCCGCTGTCAGCAAATCGGATGCGAGAATTTTGCTATCGAGATTAGTTCGATCGCAAATAGCAGACTTTTCCGAGTTTCTTTCAAGGTTTATTCTTGTATCTTCCCAGAGGCTAACTCTTCAACCTAGCCAATATACCACTCATCTACTTTTTCCAACACCGCAGTAAACGTATTTTCCATTGTGCCTCTACTTGAAAACGGGTGTAATTTTATTTCTCAGATATAATAGCTAGTGGAAAAGTTACCACAAATTGTACCAGCACCGCATCACCCGATCGACGTAAAACAAAACCACCCGATCGCAGATTGGCAGAAATAGACAAGAGTAGAGATACTTAAACCATCGGTCATCGGTCGGTATATTTCTTCCAAACAGCACGGCAGGCGTGGGAGACTCCTCCGTTACGCCTGCCCTGCAGTTTTATTTAACAATTGTTCGATTTCCTACGGGATAGCTTCGATTCACCTAAATTACCCCATTTTTTTCTTCTTCCAAGCCTCCACAAACGGCAAAAACACCGACACCAACTCCTGCCGGTTCATCACCAAAGTCGGATAAGAAATCCTACCGTAATTCTTCCCCACTTCCAGCGGAAAAATAGCCTGGGACTCCAGCGGTAGCCAAACCGCACCCGCCGCCTTCACAATTACCCAACTCCCCGCAATATCCCAAATTTTCGGAGTCGCTTCCACCCCTCCCATAGCCGCACCCGAAGCCACAGTCAAAAAATTGTAACTAGCCATACCCAACATCCGAATTTTACTCGGAAGATGAGGCCCGATTCCCACACTCCGGGAACACAAATTAAAAATATGATTTCCGCTCATTTTATCAGCAGTCGGACAAATCGGCCGATTGTTCAAAAACGCACCTTGAGGCATATTTGTCAATACATTGTCTCCCACCAAATCCCCTGCATAAAAACCGTGAAAAAATTGATTCACCGGCGGCAAATGCACGCAGCCAAAAACCGGAGTTCCGCGATACAATAAACCCAAAGAAATGCCCCAAATCGGAATTCCCCGAGCAAAATTAGTCGTAGCATCCAAAGGATCGACAACCCAACACCATTCAGTATCTGGGAAAACGTGTTCTCCTTCCTCGCTCAAAATCCCGTGACTGGGAAAAGTAGATGCGATCGCACTTCTAATTGTCGCATCCGCCCAATTATCAGACTGCGTAACCAAACTCCCATCATCCTTCTCATCCGCTTGTGCAGAACCGAAATCTTTCAAAAACTGCTGGCCGACTGTCTTGACAGTAGTCTGAGAAAAACTTAAAATAGAATCCCAAAAATTAGTCATTAGTTATTAGTTATTGGTTATTCGTTATTGGTTATTCGTTATTGCAGCAATAACAACTGACAACTAACAACTGCCAACTGCCAACTGCCAACTGACAACTGACAACTGACAACTGGCAACTGCCAACTGCCAACTGACAAAATATCAGTCTAATTCATTTTCAAGAATAGTGGCGATCGCACTTTTAGCATTATCCTGAAACTCCCCAACATCCACCCTACCCAACAGCCAAACAGCTAGAATCATACCCGCAGCCGGCACAGCAAACACCAACCCGTAAGCCAACATCGGCACCCCAAATAAACTCCTGCCAAAATCCAAAATAGCACCGCCGCTAACCGTCGCCACACCCCGCGCCATCGCCTGCGACAAACCCCAAGCACCAATAAAAGTCCCCGCAGTTTCCGCAGCAGTCAAATCCAACATCAAACTCAGCGCACCAGTCGTCGTAATACCCGAAGCTAAACCAAACAACATTAAAGCCGACTTAAACACAATTGGATTTCCTGTAAATCCAGATAAAATAATCAAACCTAAACAAGCCGCCACCGAGAAACAGCCCAACCTAATCGTATTTTGCTTGCCAATTCGCGGCACAATTAAAAAACCAGTGGCGCTCAAACCAAAAAGCACACCAGTACCGTAAATAGCATTCAACCGCGTAGTTTCCGAAATCGGCATCTTAAAAATTTCCCCGCCGTAAGGTTCCAAAACCGCATCCTGCATAAACAAGCAAATTGTCATAATCAGCAGGAAAGTAAAAAATAAACCGGTTTGACGGCTAGCAGTCAAAATCCGCAGCGCACTTCCCAGAGTAATTTTATCTTCTCGATTCACTGCGGACGATCGCACCTTGTACCGCGAATACTTTTTCTCAACCCCAAAAGTCGCAATCCCCACCAACAGCAAAACCAGCGCCGGCACCTTCACAAACAAACCGTTAATCGAAGCCTGCAACACTTCCCGCGACACATCCCCATCAATTTGCTTCAGCAAACCGCTGCTAACAATCGCCCCGATAATAATACCAACCATCAGCATCGACCACACCACACCCACCAACTTCGATCGATCCTCCTCATCCGAAACATCCACCAACAAAGCAGCAAAAGGAGTCGAACTCGAACAAATAGCAATACCGTAAAGCGCAAAAATCAAACCCAACAAACCCACCCAACCGTAAGTAGGAGTCGTCCACCCCACAGCCTCCAAACTGCCGCCCAAGCCCCACATCACCTGCACCGCCAAAAAAGCAGAAATCACAAACAAAACGCTTCCTACCCATACATAACCCGTGCGGTGATGGCCAAACAAAGGCTTAGCATCAGACATTTGCCCGAACCACACCCTAGCCGGGGCGACAAACTGGTGCATGGCCAGCGTACCAGCCACCACAGTAGCCGGAATCGCCAACTCCTTAATCATCACGCGATTGAGCACCCCCAGCGTCAAAATCGACATCATGCCCAATCCCATCTGAAACAAACCCAACCGGAACATAGTCAGGAGGGAAACTCTCTTGATAGCAGGAGTCGCGGAATCTGTTAATCTTGAATCTGGCAAACGGTCGATCGACATAACTATTCAAATAAACACAGCATTTGCATTTATAGTAACTGAGATATCGCCACCAGCCGCGTTTCCTCCCCCGGCTAGAAGCTCGATCGCGATTATTCGTATAAATTCATATAAAAATAAAGAGAATCAATAACTGTGGATTTACCAACCGTGACAACCATTACCCTAGGAAAAAATGGCCCAGCCGTCATTCCCCTGTGCGTCGGAACTTGGGCTTGGGGCGACAAACTATTTTGGAACTACGGCAGCAACTACGGCGCCGCCGAAGTCGAAGCAGCATTCAAAACATCCCTAGACAGCGGAGTCAACTTCTTCGACACAGCCGAAGTCTACGGTAAAGGCTTGTCAGAAGAATTGCTGGGGCAGTTTATCAAAAAAACCAGCCAACCCGTGCAAATAGCCACCAAATTCGGCCCCCTACCTTGGCGGGTTACAGGAAAATCAGTTTCCGACGCTTTGAGTGCCAGCTTAAAACGCTTGCAAGTAGAACAAATAGCCCTCTACCAAGTGCACTGGCCCTTGACTTTTTTACTCAGTCAAGAAACCCTGATGAACGCCTTAGCCGATGAAGTAAAACAAGGCAGAATTCAAGCAGTAGGAGTCAGCAACTATTCAGTAGAACAGATGCGCGAAGCCCACAAAATACTAGCAGCCAGAGGCGTTCCCCTAGCAACAAATCAAGTCCGGTACTCCTTGCTGTCGCGGCAAGTAGAAAAACAAGGAATTGTGAGTGCAGCCCGCGAATTGGGAGTCACAATTTTAGCTTACAGCCCCTTAGCCCAAGGATTGCTCACCGACAAATACACAGCCCAAGTACAACCTACAGGAGCCCGCAAAATGGACTCCCGCTTCAGCAAAACCGGCATCGAAAAAATCGAATTAGTCATGTCCACGCTGCGGAAAATGGGCAAAAAGCGCGATCGCACGCCCGCCCAAGTAGCCCTAAACTGGTTAATAGCTCAAAACGGAGTCATCCCAATTCCCGGTGCCAAAACCGCAAAACAAGCCCAAGAAAACGCAGGCGCATTAGGCTGGACTTTAAGCCAAGATGAAGTCAATCAATTAGAATTAATGACACGTCCTTGGCGAGAATAAATTTGTTAATTGTTGACAGTTCACTGTTGACTGTTGACTGTTGACTGTTCGCTGTTCGCTGTTCGCCGTAGGTTGGGTTTTACTTCACTCTACCCAACTTACACTTCACTTTATTCTCCCCTCTTCCCTCTTCCCTCTTCCCTCTTCCCTCTTCCCTCTTCCCTCTTCCCTCTTCATTCTTCATTCAATTATGAAAATTTTAACTGACTGGGGTTTCACGCGCGAAGGCTGGCGCAACAACAGCCGCGGCGAATACTTAGTTTTGCTGCAAGGCGCATTGCTAGCAGGATTTGCCATTTTACCAGTTTATCAACTGCCGGGATTCAAAATTGAATCAACTCAATTACTTTATTTTACCTGGATTCTAGCAAGTATCCTCGGTTTAGCCGCACTAATTTTAATTGTCAAAGGATTGATAGATTTGGGAAAAAACCTCACACCTTTACCCTATCCCAGAGAAGATGGAGAATTAATCCAAACAGGCATTTACGGAATTGTACGGCATCCGTTATACAGCGGCTTAATTTTAGCAGCTTTCGGCTGGACAATCTTTCAAATCAGCTTATCTCATTTAATCGCCACAGCAATTTTAATCATATTTTTTGATATCAAATCCAACCGAGAAGAAACCTGGTTAACCCAAAAATATCCAGCCTATTCAGAATACAGCCAGCGAGTCAAAAAACTAATTCCCGGAATCTATTAACAGATTCCCTCTGCATCTGCGTTAATCCGCGTTAATCCGCTTCAATCTGCGGTTAAAAAATGAAATTTCACAAAAAATTACAAATTAAACTGCTAGCATTAACACTATTTTTATGCTTATCGCAGCAATTAACAGCGTGCAGCTTTCTCACAAAACCCTTTCAACTTCCCGCCTCAGCCAAACAAGAACCCTGGCCAATTCAAACAGGCCTCCGAGCAGCCATCCTCCGCGACAACATACCAACAGTCAACCGCACAGTTTTAGTACCCGACGAAGCCACATTCTTAGCAGCCATCCAAAAATGGAATCTCAAAGGAAACTGGCCTATTCTCATCGAAGACAAAAAATATGCGCCCATGTTTTTGCAGCGCTTTCAACCCGAAGAAATAGTGCGTTTGCCAAGCATCAAACAGCAACTGCCAAAAGGTCAAAAACTCCAACAATTAATGCTCGACAGCGCAGCAGCAGCCTGGAATGCCACCAATACTCAAACATTAACAGCACAATGGAAGCAACTCGGCTGGGAACCCCCAGGAGTAGTAATCACATCAGAAAATGACCCCGCCCGCTCAGCAGCAGTTGCCTTAGCAGCCGCTCACGGCGAACCTTTAGTATTTCTCGAAGGCAACTTCGGAAAACCCAACGATACCCTCAATAACACACAGTGGAAAACTCTGCAAACAGCAGTTACAAAAGCCGTCGAATCAACCGGATATTTTTACTCTCAACTCGCAGATCCGATCGACACAATAACCATTGTACGCCAACTAGCCGTAAAATATCAATCTCCTGAAAAACCCGACGAACAATTAGCTGTTACCGACGGTTTGGGACGGCACCCCAACGGCGAACGCTGGGCGGCTGTCGGCTGGATTTACGGCTCGGAAGTGCGATCGATCTATCAAGCCATGTGCGCCTTATTTCTCGATACCGAAACCGCCATGCTTTATGACAGTTACCCCAAGGAAGGAAATTGGGGAAAATATGAAATGAACTCAGCAGCTAGCGGACTAAAAACCATAGGTTTGAATGTCGAAGTAGTGCAGCAACCAGAATCGAGCCTGGAAAAGTGGCGGAGTTTAGCATCAATACCGTGGACATTTGACTTAATATTAATGAATTCCAAAGGCTATCCAAAATCATTCCAAGTCGGTAACGGCGACGCCTCAGTTGAGGACATACCAAAACTCCAATTTCCCGCAGCAATCCACATGATCCACAGTTGGTCTGCTGCCGCGCCAGATGACACAAACACCGTTGCCGGAAGGTGGCTAGAAAATGGTGCTTACGCATATATTGGCAGTGTCAACGAACCTTTGTTATCTGCATTTATTCCACCTAAAATAATGGTCGATCGCCTGAAGCGAGGGGCACCCTTTTTAATCGCAGCACGCCAGTTAGAATCCCCGCCCTGGAAAGTCGCCACCATCGGCGATCCGCTAATGTCGATCGCCAAACCCAGACCAAGAATCCCGCCCACTCAACAACCGATGTGATATTGTGCGCGATCGAGGGATTTGAGATTTGAGATTTGTGGTTTTAAGGTAAAATCTCAAATCCACAATTATTTAATCTGAATGTTGTTTTTCACTGAGTTATACGATATTACAAGTTCACTGATGCGATCGCCCTAAGCGCCAACACTGTAAATATACTTAATTATCATTATCGCGAGAGTCTATCTAAGTTTGAATGTAACTCAGAATACAATTACGCCAAATCTGCGGACTCTCTGAATCGGTCATTCCACCCCAGCCGCCAGCGCAAAAAATCTACCCTAAAATACGCCTTAATTAACTTGTCAATTCCCGTAAAATCACTCAAAATTAAAAAAAGAAATAAAATGTAATATTTATCTAACTTCTCACAGAAGAATTAACCGCTAAATGAGAGTCACCCCTCCTGTGGATTTGCCGCCACCCGGGCCAACCGCAGCAACTCCCCAAGCCTCCCGCCTAAGCCCGCTGTTCACCCGCCTGCACCCGAGCCCAGAAACCCTCCTGCTCATCCTCTCCTTAGTCATCGGGGGAGTTACGGGCGCAGGCGTCGTCACCTTTCACTACCTCATTGACTTGATCCACAGCCTGATGCTGGAAGACTTCATGGGGGCGATCGCCTCGAAAGGCTCTTGGACGCTAGCCTGCATTCCCACCCTCGGCGGAGTCATCATCGGGCTGATGCGCTGGCGGTTTCGGGACTTTGGCCCGAATATGTCTTCCTTAATTGCAGCCACCCGCGGCCTGCAAGAACTCTCCCCCCTCAAACCCATCACCAAAATGGTGGCAGCCTCAGTTTCCCTCGGCACCGGCGCCTCCCTGGGCCCGGAAGCCCCCAGCGTCGAAATCGGCGCTAATTTTGGAATGCTGCTGGCTCAAGTTTTGCAGCTCTCCCCAGAACGGCAGCGCTTGCTCCTCGGCGCCGGAGCAGCAGCAGGTTTATCCGCCGGGTTTAACTCTCCCATCGCCGGAGTCTTCTTTGCATTAGAAGTCGTGCTCGGCAGCACCTTTGCCACTTCGTCAGTCAGCGTTGTCTTGCTCTCCGCCGTAGTTTCGGCGCTGATCGCTCAAATCTGCTTGGGAGCTCAGCCGGCTTTTGCCTTGCCGGTCTACGATGTCCGCAGCCCCCTAGAACTGCCTCTGTACATGGGATTGGGACTTTTGGCGAGCGGAGTCTCCCTAGTCTACACAGAAGCAATTCAATTGGCCGATCGCTGTTTTCAAGGAAAAGTCCGAGGATTTGCTTGGCTCGGACAAATACCCCGGCCGCTTCACCCCATCATCGGCGGGGCCTGCGTCGGCTTAGTCGCCCTGCAATTGCCTCAAATTTTGGGTGTCGGCTACGAAACAGTCCAAGCAATGCTCCAAGATGTTAAATTTTCCTTGCCTTTGCTGCTGCTGCTGCTGTTTGTCAAACTGGCGGTGACAGCAATCAGCCTCGGCAGCGGTTTAGTGGGCGGTATCTTCGCTCCGGCGATGTTTTTGGGAGCTTCCCTGGGTTCGGCTTACGGCCTCTTTTTGGAAATGCTGCCGGCAATGAGCGATCGAGTCGCCGGCCCTCCCGCCTACGCAATGGTGGGAATGGCCGCCGTGCTCGCCGGCAGCGCCAGAGCACCGCTGACAGCCATCTTGTTGATGTTTGAATTAACCCGCGATTACCGGATTGTCTTGCCTTTGATGGCAGCAGTCGGATTGAGCGTTTGGCTGGTGGAGTGTGTCAACCGCCGATCGACAGCCCACAGCCTCAACCTTCAGCAAATGGGCGTAGACGTGGCTCTCAATACCCCGATCAAAGCCAGAGAACAGTTGCAGGATTGGGAAGACGCTCTGGGCGATCGGATTGTCACAGAACTAATTTCTTGCCAGCTTCCCATTGACGGCGAACAAAGGGACGATGAGTCTGTGCTGGCGATCGCTAACGCACATTTGGCGGAAAATGTCAAACCATTACCTGAAACAAAATCAGTAGTTTGATTGAGTTCAAATCCCGTTGCTGCGTCACAAAACTAATAACCAAAAACCTAAATATTACAGCCATGATATTTATCAACCCAAAAACCGATTACGCCTTCAAAAAAATCTTTGGTTCATCAGAAAGCAAAGATATTCTGATTAGCTTTCTCAACGCCTTAATTTATGAAGGTAATTCTACCATCGAAGACTTAGAAATTATCAACCCAAATCTGCCGCCCAAACTTGAAGGATTAAAAGATAGTTATCTGGATGTGAAAGCCCAACTTAGTGACGGCACTTTAGTCATCATTGAAATGCAAGTGCTAAACGTCCAGTCTTTTGGCAAACGAGTTTTGTACAATGCAGCAAAAACCTATGCTTTTCAATTGGAAGCAGCACAAGGATATCGATTACTGAAGCCAGTGATTGCTTTGACAATTACGGATTTTGAAATGTTTGCTAACAGTGAAGAATTTATTTCGAGATTTGTGTTCAAGGAAGTGAATAAAAACTTTACTTATCCCGAAAATGACCTGGATTTAGTGTTTGTAGAGTTGCCCAAGTTTACTAAAGGAGAGGAGGAACTGGAAACCTTAGCAGATAAATGGATTTATTTCATGAAAAATGCCAGAAGTCTCACATCAATCCCAGAAGCAATGGATAGCATACCCGAAATACATGAAGCTTTTAATATTGCGAATCAAGCCAAGTTAAGCCGCGAGGAAGTGGCAGATTTGGACAGAAGAGAACAGTTTATTTATGACCAACAGGGCGCGATTATGAAAGCGGCTCTAGAAGCGCGAGAACAAGGCATAGAACAGGGCATAGAACAAGGCATAGAACAGGGCATAGAACAAGGCATAGAACAGGGCATAGAACAAGGGATGCGAGAACAGGCGATCGCGATCGCCCGACAATTACTTTCACGGCTAGATGACGAAACCATCAGCCAAACTACCGGGCTTAGCCTTGAGGATGTACGGAATTTGCGTGAAGCGAAGCTATCCCGAAGGGAATCGTCGGGTGATTCCTGACACTTGCGACAAACTACGCCTCACTGATTTAACCCGTACTACCAAATTAAAGCCATGATATTTATCAACCCGAAAACCGATTATGCCTTCAAAAAAATTTTCGGTTCCTCAGAAAGCAAAGACATTCTAATTAGCTTTCTCAACGCCTTAATTTATGAAGGTAATTCTACCATCGAAGACTTAGAAATAATCAACCCAAATCTGCCGCCCAAACTAGAAGGCTTAAAAGATACTTACCTCAATGTCACAGCCAAACTAGACGATGGCAGCTTAGTCATTATTGAAATTCTAGTTCTCAATGTTCAATATTCTGGCAATCGGGTGTTGTATAATGCAGCCACAACCTACGCATTTCAATTGCAAAAAGGAGAAGGCTATCGAATGCTCAAGCCATTAATAGCTTTAACCATTACAGATTTTGAAATGTTTCGCAACAGCCCTAACTTAATTTCGCGATTTGTGTATAAAGAAGTTAAAAGCAATTTAAACTATCCGGAAAATGACATGAATTTAGTGTTTGTAGAATTACCTAAATTCTCTAAAGAAGCAAGTCAACTAGAAACCTTGACAGATAAATGGATATATTTCATGAAATATGCCAGAATTCTCTCAGAAGTTCCCGAAACAATGGATAGCGTACCGGAAATCCACAAAGCATTCGATCTTGCCAATGAAGCCCGGTTAAGTCGGGAAGAAGTAGAAGCTTTGGAACGCAGGGAACAGTTTATTCACGACCAACAGGGGGCAATTATTAAAGCTTTTGAAGAAGCAAGACAGGCAGGAATACAGGAAGCAAGAGAGGAAAGAAAACGAGAAGAAACGCTAGCGATCGCCAAACAATTAATTTCACAGCTAGATAATGCCACGATTAGCCAAGTTACCGGGCTTAGCGTTGAGGATGTGCAAAATTTGCGCTCGGGCGATTCATAGCTTAAAGTAATTGGCTACAGGAAGTGGAGCTAGACTTAGTGATGAACGATTTTTGATTATGGATTATAGCAAAAAACTACTGATTCTCGATATTGATGAAACTTTAATTTATGCTACCGAAGCATCACTACCTCGGCAAGCTGACTTTTTAGTGGAGCCATATCACATTTATAAACGACCGTTTCTTGATGTCTTTTTGAAAAATTGCTTAGACTGGTTTGAGGTTGCAGTTTGGACATCTTCTACGCCGTCTTATGCGATCGCAATTGTGTCAGCCATCTTTGAAAATCCTAAAACTTTATCGTTTGTGTGGGCAAGCGATCGCTGCACAGTTGCTTACGATTACGATATGGAATGGTTGGAATATTACAATCGCAAAAATATAAAAAAGGTCAAGCGCAAAGGGTATCGTCTAGAGTCAATCATTGCAGTGGATGATACGCCTCAAAAGTGGGAGCGCAGCTATGGCAATCTGGTGCGAGTAAACCCCTTTGAGGGGGAGGAGACGGATGATGAATTGAAGTATTTGCTGCTTTACTTGGATCGACTCAGATATGAAGAAAATATCCGCAGTGTCGAGAAAAGGTTCTGGCGAAATAGGCTTATCAGATCGATCGGTGAGTCAGATATCTCAAACACTTCGTCAAGTCCCATAACAAATCGATGAAGCAGACGGCCTGAATATCTTGGTGCTGAGTTTGATGTTACTTGCCGTCGCGATCGCCCACCCTCAACCCCTCGATCTAGCAGACAGTGGCGCTACCCTCAAATCTGCTCTAAAATAATCAAAAATTATAAACAACAAGCCCAGAGGCGCTGAGGTGACTCCTAACGAGGGAACGGCAAACAGCAAAAGTCAGAAAATACCCGGCAAAACCCCCTTGGGTTCTAGTTACTACGGCTTGTTAGGGCTGCATCCTTCCGCATCGCCGATCGAAATTCGGCGATCGTACCGGGAACTTAGCAAACTCTACCATCCCGATACCACCGACCTGCCACCCGCAGTCGCTACCGCCAAATTTCAGCAGCTCAACAACGCCTACGCCACCCTCAGCAACCCAGAACGCCGCCTCGCCTATGACCTCAAAATAGGCTATTCTCGGATGAACGTGATTCAGAAACCCCCTGGCTTCAACACTCCGGTTTCCCAATCGCGGGTAAAAAATTTCAACTCGGCTTACCTCGATCCCACGGATCGCCCCCTTTCTCCAGGAGAAATATTTGCCCTGTTTATCATGGGAGCTACCTTAATCGGATGTTTGGTACTGGCGATCGCGATCGGCTTAATTCGCGGCAATTAAACCCTCAAATCCCAAATCCCCAATCCCAAGCCTAAAATCCCCAATCCTCAATCTAAAATCTAAAATCTAAAATCTAAAATCCCATGACTCTTCCTTCCGCTGACACTCCTTTATACAACCATCCGCTCCCGGAAATCGAGCAGTGGCTAATCAGCCGCGGCTGCCAGCAAGACAGGCGAGAACTCCACTGCTGGCAGGTCGATCGACTTACATGGAAAGCAGAACTCTCCCTCGATATCGACCAACTCACCGTCCGCTACATCGAGGCCGGAGCCGACGGCCAAGATATTCAGCGAGCCTTCAAATACTCGCTCTCGCGTCAGGACATTGAAGCAGCAGTTTTCTCAGGCCCCTAATTTGATTTGAGATTTGAGATTTGTCCTCCAATCTAAAATCTCAAATCGTTATCTCGAGCAAGACATTAGTGAAATTGGTATTGTAAAACTTTATTCACTTTCTAGTCAACAATAGGCAGAAATAGTAATATGTAGTCAGGAGATCGAAGATGAAGCTACCTGACTATGCCAAAGCAATAGGCATAAGTTACACGACTGCATGGCTAGGCGTGGAAAGCCAATAAGCTGCCACATCCGGCACGACAGACAGAAAGCGGACTAATCTTAGTTGATTACCTACCGCAGTCGCCATTAAGCAACGCCAAGAAGAACCGAGTCGCTATTTATAGCCGAGTCTCTTCTTCTGAGAACAAAGATAATCTCAATCCCCAATCAGAGCGATTAACTGAGTACGCAATTGCCAATGGTTATCAAATTATTAGAAACGTCAAAGAGATTGGTAGCGGGATCAACGACCACAGAAAACAGTTAGAAACATTGCTACAGCAAGATGACTACGATATTTTATTGGTTGAACACAAGGATCGTTGGGCTCGATTTGGTACAAATTATCTAGATGTACTGCTTCTTAGATTGGGGGTTGAGTTAGAAATAGTCAACCTAGCGGAGAATGGAAAGGATGAATTGATGCAAGATTTGGTGGCGATAGTTACAAGCTTTGCTGCTCGACTTTATGGACAACGCCTGAAGAGTAGAAAGACAGAAAAAATAATTTCTGAACTCAAAGATGGAGGTTCTGAATGCAACTAGCCGAAAGACACATCATTAAATCCACGGAACACCGTTTTACAGAGATCGATGTACTAGCTTTTAAATCCAAGAATCTCTACAATGCTGCTAACTACGTTATTCGTCAGAGTTTTGTTTACGGGTGGGGCTATGTCAATTACAACGAGATGAACCGCCTGATGAAGTCTCATCAAGCATACAAGGCTTTGCCTGCCAAGGTAAGCCAACAAATCTTGATGATATTAGATAAAAATTGGCAATCATTTTTTGAAGCGGTTAAAATTTACAAAGCTGATTCCTGCAAGTTCACTGGTCGCCCAAAACTGCCGAAGTACAAAGATAAGGTTAAAGGTCGAAACATCCTTGTTTACACCATTCAGGCGATTAGCAGTACGCAGTTAAGAAAAGGAATTGTCAAACTTTCCGGTACAGAGCTTTCAATAAAAACGAAAGTAAATCCCGATCGTATCTGCCAAGTTAGATTAGTCCCAAAATGCGATTCTTATGTAATCGAGGTGATTTATGATGAACCGGAGTCCACCGCCAGTAGCAACAATTCTGTAGCTAGTATCGATCTAGGATTGAGTAACTTAGTGGCGCTAACTTCAAATCAACCGGGATTTGTCCCATTATTGATTAACGGGCGACCATTGAAATCGATCAACCAGTTCTACAATAAGCGCTCTTCACAGTTGCAATCTCAGTTAAAAGGAGGTCGCAAAACCTCATCCCGCATTCAACGCTTAACTCGCTGTCGCAATCAAAAAATTGACAATTACTTGCATCACGCCAGTCGCCTGATTATTAACCTTCTGACTACAAAGCAGATTGGGGCGCTAGTAATTGGCAAAAACGCACAGTGGAAAACAGAGATTGACTTAGGGAAGAAAACCAACCAAAATTTTGTCAGCATTCCTCATGCTCGATTAATTGAGATGTTGGAATATAAAGCTCGACAGGTTGGAATTAAAATAATCGTGCAAGAAGAGTCTTATACTTCACGGGCAAATTTTCTGGATTTAGATCCAATCCCTGTATACGGAAAAACCGATAAAGAACCTGTGTTCACTGGCAAGCGAATCAAAAGAGGTTTGTATAAAACATCAGTCGGTCAATTGATTAACTCTGACGTGAATGCCTCATATAAGTGCGATTCGTTCAGTCGAAACCGAGAAATCGGGGGATGACTGGCTTCTACAGGGTAATCCATCAGGATTGAGTTCGCACTTTAATCCCTTGTAGATGACAACTTCATAACCTTGCAGGTGAGCGTCAGTATCCTAGAAAACGTCAAGCCCTGCCCCTCAAACGTAGAGGTGAAAGCATATCCCCCACTGTAGCGACTAGCCCTCAATCGGTGAAGCGGGGATAAAAGCGGAAAGAGCTACTAGCCTAAAGTGGTATCCCGTAAGCAAGTTTCTATGGATAACGAAAGTGAAGTCACTGCCTGAATCACCGTTAAGCCGAACCAGCGAAATAAGGCTTCATGCGCTGGTAGTCCCAAAAGGGCATTAGTACAGGGTGGTATGCGAATTTGTATCGGCATACCTACGTTACCCAAAAACTCGGTGAAGAGGTGACATCCTAACGGAACAAACCAATGGTTATGAGGAACGAAGTAAATCACCTGATTACTCTCGGAGAGGTCGAATACTTCGAGCAGTCAGCTAAGACGAAACATCTGGATTTCCAGGTAACAGGTGGTAGAGATTGAGTCAAAAGCCAACGCCTCATTGTAATGATGAGGATATGCTAACGGACTCACGGTAATACGGATGATATAGCTACAAGTAGCAATGAATATGTTATGAACACGGCAGAAAAACCGATGTATGAATGGAACGATATCAACTGGCGAAAGCTAGAGCGTAACGTTTTTAAATTGCAAAAGCGGATATATCAAGCGTCTAATCGTGGTGATGTCAAGCTAGTACGCAGACTCCAGAAACTGTTGATAAGTTCTTGGGCAGCAAAAGCATTAGCGGTTCGTCGGGTAACTCAGGATAATCGCGGTGTGCGACGTGAAGTCGTACATTAGGCGCATCTGCGCTGAATAACTGGAGAGCCGCCTCTCCCGGAGAACTCTCTCTC